>NZ_ASRY01000192.1 GCF_000520815.1 Paenibacillus maysiensis
TTCACTAGTTTTTCTTTCTCTCCATAATGCAAGTTTTGGATTCTCATGTTTCTGCGTTTGTGCTACTTGAAGGCGTTGTTTTTCCTCATAATCTCGGAGCCATTTTTCCTGAATGTTTTTAGGAACTTGCTGATACGCTTGAGCCATGGCATTTGACTCTTTCAGCAGGTTTTGAACCAGTTCTAATGGGCCACCCGAATGCGCTATGTGACGTGCACTCGTAAACACTTTCCCCAAAATCCACTTGCTATAATAGGCTTCCTTAGCCCGCTCATGCTCGTATTGGCTTATTAGCCCTTGGAGCGCTAAACTAGCCAGATGCTTCAGTGGATGCAAACCACCTTTAGGAGCACCGCCTCCAGCGCGACTTGTTCCTGTGCTATGAACAGGAATAGCTGCGGTTGCCAGCAGCACGGAGCCTGCAGCAATCACCGCAGGCCCACCTAAAGCTCCCGCAACAACGCCAGCCACTTTTCCCATCACAGGAATGGAGCCTAACAGTTTGGATATCGTCCCCATCAAAGCATTGGCCTGTTGAAGCGCTGCTGGAGTCGTAACTTTTGCTTTAGGAGTAGAGGCTTGGCTGCTCTTAGCTGCTGATGGAGCTTGTGCAGCCTCATATGCTTTGATGCTCATTAACGGCGGTTCTGGGACAGGAGGGAGGTCAGCTACAAAAACGGGAGCTTTTACCGTACCTTCCTGATAAATCACCGGAGCCTTGGTATCCGTCTCACCATCCAGCACCATGCTACTTTCTCCACCTTTGAGATACAGCGCCGTTCCAGCTTCGAGCGAAAGTTCCTCGCCTGCATCGAGCTTCACATGACCACCCTGAATCTGTACATCCCCCGGACTGTTGATGGTGATGCCCGTATCCTCGTGCAGTGTAATTGAAAATTCACCGGAGGTGGATAGAGTCAGCTCATGCTCAGACATTTCTACGCCGCTACCTTGCACATGT
>NZ_ASRY01000193.1 GCF_000520815.1 Paenibacillus maysiensis
ACATAGCTAAATTCGCTGTCGTCGCTTCTTCATCTGCTCCAACAAAAAAATCCACTAACGGAAGTGGAAGTTTCTTTTCGGATGCTATTTTTACCGCTTGGCTGGTTAACCGTTCACGTTGCTTCTCTAGCTTCATATTCTCCACTTCGGCTCGTAACTTCTCGACTTCGATTTCTTTCTCATCCTTAGCCGGGAATCGCTTCTTGATCTCAGCATCCACTGCACTTTCCAAATGATTGGATTTCCACGTTTCCAGCGATTTAGCGGATCGTTTGTCCACCGTGCTATCGAACCAACTTTTTGCTTGCTGATTAGATTG
>NZ_ASRY01000194.1 GCF_000520815.1 Paenibacillus maysiensis
CCCTCACCAATACGAATATACTGTGGAGACGAGCTGACATAGCCCACCGTGCCATCAGCATTGGTAATCTTAAACCAATAGGCGTTACTTGGATCTGTAATGGTGACGATATCTCCTGCATTCAAATAGCCCAAAACCTCGGATGAAGTGGATGCCTCCGCCCGCAAACGAACGGACATTTGAATCGTAGCTTTCATTTGACTGGCAGAACTACTCACTGAGGCTGGAGCCTCTTTAGCTGAACTGTTAGTTTTAAGCACTTCTTTGGCCTCCGGTTTACGGACGGCAGGCTCGGTGACAGCAGCAGCGACGCTGGTAGCGCCTACTTTTATGTACTTGTCGGAGCTGCTTGTGTATCCAGTTACCCCATCAGACGTCTTGATCTTATACCAATAGCTGTTTGTTTTCTCTAATACCGTTACGGCCTCTCCCTGCTTCATAAAGCTGACTACATCTCTCGTAGTCGAAGGGCCGGATCTAAGCTTTACTGCCGCTTGAATAACCGCCTTCTGTCCGGTAGATGCTGTCGATGCCGCTGCGTCAACCTGACCCGGAAAAGTCACATGAATTGCTGCCAACAGCGCGGCTGACGTCATGAGCATTCCCAACACGCGTCTTCTCAATGTTGCACCTCCTGGCTGTTTTTACGAATTTAAAGAGCAAGTCCAATTCCGACGAATATAGCCGGACATGCTTTCATTATAGTAAAAGCAACAGGAAGAGAGATATAATCCAAACGTCACAAAAGGCAGCACACACACCTTTTATACATAGGTCTAAAGTCATTTTTACCACTAATTATTAAATAAATATTCTATAATTTGGGTTCCACATGGACATGAACATGCATCGTATTATGAACCTCTTGCAGGCGTTCCTCAATCCGGTCGCTGATCCGATGTCCTTCAATCAAGCTGAGTTGCGGGTTCACCTCTATGACAACATCCACCAAAGCATGATTGCCGTGTACCCGTGCCTTGACATCACGAATCCCCTCTACACCGGGTATATGAGCAATCGTACTACGTAAGTCTGACAGCTCCTGTTCATCAAAACCATCCGTCAGGCTGTGTGTAGAGTCCTTGAAAATATCCCACGCCGTTTTACAGATCATAAATCCTACCGCTATCGCCGCAACCGTATCCAGCCATGGCAAACCAAACTGTGCACCAATAATACCAACCGCTGCACCGATACTGACGAGCGCATCTGACAGGTTATCCTTGGCTGCCGCCAGTAACGCCTTGTTGTTAATTTTCCGGGCCAGTCTGTTGTTGTACATGTATACTCCCAGCATAATGATTGCACATATTACCGCTACTCCCGCAGAAGTGATATCAGGTGTCTGCTTGCCCCCTCTGAAAATACTTCCGATCCCGCCAATAAGCACCTGAAGACCGACGACAGTCATAATAAAGGATGCCAGCAACGCCGCTATCGTTTCCGCTCTAAAATGTCCATAGGCATGGTCGGAGTCCGGCGGTTTTTGAGATATTCGCAGACCGATCAGTACGGCAACGGACACCACAATATCAGTGACATTGTTAAATCCATCGGCCAGCAACGCACTGGAAGCAAATATATATCCGCTAATCAGCTTAAAGGCAGACAGAAATAGGTAGGCGATAATGCTCACCCATGCTCCTCGCTCACCTTTTCGTATTTCATCATATACATTCACCACAACGGGGAACACTCCTTCAAAATTAAAGTTCCCGACAGAACGATCTCACCACCATAGTCACGGGAGAACCATAAAAGTCAGGATAAACACTTATACCGTTTCATACTGTGCCAACCCAAAAATAAAAACAGCAGCGTAGCTGCCCTAAAACTAACCATTTGC
This sequence comes from Paenibacillus maysiensis, assembly GCF_000520815.1. Classification (GTDB taxonomy): domain Bacteria; phylum Bacillota; class Bacilli; order Paenibacillales; family Paenibacillaceae; genus Paenibacillus; species Paenibacillus maysiensis. The sequence goes on from NZ_ASRY01000194.1 coordinate 1,847, forward strand.
CTTCGGGTAACGGTTATTTTCAGGATAGCAGACGATCTTTGTGTGGGTCTAGAGAAACAGTCTTTCCGCTCCGCATCGCTGTAGGAACAACGAAAAAGTATTGCCAAGCCCCATTCCTGTAGGGGATATAAAACATTTTTTCCTTTATGCAAAAAATAGGCATTCCCTCTTCCGGTCCGCCCCGTCGTCATGTTATCATTGTTGCCCTTGTCCCTTCTTTTAAAAACGTATAAAATGGGGACACAGCCGCGTTTTCCTTCAATCCAGCATGATTGACATGAATTTGGCGGCAACAGGAGGAATTTATTCATGAGCGATGCTAATGAACCACGTAAAGTTAATCTCGCAGATGCCATTCGGGAAAAGCTGGCACAAAAAAAACAGCAGTCCGGCGCTTCACAGCAGGGCGGCTTTCAAGGCGGTTCCGCCAAAACACTGAAAAGCCAAAATACGAAGAAGCCGAACAACCAACGCCGTCGTACAGGCGGATCATAAGCCAACCCGTTAGGCTAACTGCACCGGACTCAGGCAGGATTATCTTTGCCCTGTAGCCCTGGCGGTGTAAGCCATTGGTAATGGCGCAAACGAAAAAGAGGAGTCTCCCCCGCCATCATAAATGGCCTGAAGGAGCTCCTCTTTTCGTTTATCTATTTACTGAAATTAGCTGGTTTTTAGCCGATTTCTACCGGATACATACGTTCACGCAATTTTGCGATTTCATCGTTTTCCAAGTATTCATCATAGCTCATCGTACGGTCGATTACACCGTTTGGCGTAATTTCCACGATACGGTTCGCGATAGTTTGAATGAACTGATGGTCATGAGATGTAAACAACACGGTACCGTCAAAGTCGATCAGACCATTGTTCAGCGCTGTAATGGATTCCAGATCCAAGTGATTGGTCGGTTCATCCAGCAGCAGCACATTGGCGCCGTTCAGCATCATCTTGGCCAGCATACAGCGAACCTTCTCGCCTCCGGACAGCACGCTTGCTTTCTTAAGCGCTTCTTCACCTGAGAAGAGCATACGTCCCAGGAAGCCACGCAGGAACGTTTCGTCCTGATCCTTGGAATATTGGCGCAGCCATTCCACGAGATTCATATCCACACCTTCAAAATAGGTGGAATTGTCTTTCGGGAAATAAGCCTGAGTGGTGGTAATCCCCCAAGAGAATTCACCGCTATCCGCATCCGTTTCGTTCATCAATACCTGAAAGAGCGTTGATTTAGGCAAACCGTTCGGGCCGACAAACGCGATTTTATCGCCTTTGTTCACAACCAGACTGAACTCATTCAGCACTTGCTCGCCTTCAATGGATTTGCTGAGACGGTCTACCGTCAGGAGTTGTTTGCCCGCTTCGCGTTCGGGCTTGAAGTTCAGGAACGGATATTTACGGTTCGACGGACGAATATCGTCCAGCGTAATTTTATCCAGTTGTTTTTTACGTGAAGTAGCCTGTTTGGACTTGGAAGCATTCGCGGAAAAGCGCTGAATAAAGGCTTGCAGTTCCTTGATCTTCTCTTCCTTTTTCTTGTTGGCATCACGAGTCAAGGCAAGCGCAAGCTGGCTGGACTCATACCAGAAGTCGTAGTTGCCGACGTACATCTGGATTTTGCCAAAATCAATATCCGCAATATGTGTACATACCTTGTTCAGGAAGTGACGATCATGGGATACGACGATGACGGTGCCTTCATAGTCCATCAAGAAATTTTCCAGCCATTGAATGGATTCGAGATCCAAATGGTTGGTAGGCTCATCGAGCAGCAAGTTATTCGGACGACCAAACAACGCTTGAGCCAGCAAAACACGTACCTTGTCATTACCGCTCAGCTCAGACATGTTCTTGTCATGCAGGTCGCGCGGAATACCAAGACCGATCAGCAATGAAGCCGCATCCGGCTCGGCATCCCATCCGTTCAGCTCCGCAAATTCACCTTCAAGCTCGCCGGCACGCAGGCCGTCTGCCTCTGTGAATTCCGATTTAGCGTACAGCGAATCTTTTTCCTTCATGATTTCATACAGACGCGTATGGCCCATAATAACGGTTTCCAGAACCGGGAATTCATCGTATTCGTAATGGTTCTGCTTGAGCACTGCCATCCGTTCGCCCGGTGTCATGTGAACCTCACCTGAATTGGCTTCGATTTCACCGGAAAGAATTTTCAAAAAGGTGGATTTGCCCGCGCCATTCGCCCCAATCAGGCCGTAGCAGTTCCCAGGAGTAAATTTGATATTTACGTCTTCAAAAAGTGGGCGTTTACCATAACGAAGCGTTACGCCGCTTGTACTGATCATATGAGCATACCATCCTTATCATTAGTAAAGTGCTAATCACAAAATTACCGACGGCAATAGTATAACACACAACGGATCGGATTCGAACCGTGTGTGAACCGAACAACCCTGAAACCTCGTCGATATTCTAAAAACAAAATAAAAAATGCTTCCATCCCCACGATTGTCTCCTGACAAAAACGCGGGTCAGAACCATTTTTTCTTGTTTCCAAATTCGATGCCACCAGGAGACAGACGAGCCATTCAGCAGGCAGTATCTACACTCCCTGTGCTTGTAAATGTACGGAAGCTCCCACACCAATCGGAATAAGATACATTCCCGCCTCAGCGTCATGTCTTACGACTACTTCCACGCCGTATACTGCCTGAATCATATCAGATGTGACGACCTTAGCGGGCGGACCGTTCGTTATAATGCGCCCTTCCTTCATGGCAATCATAACGTCGCTATAACGAATAGCCTGATTGATATCATGCAGCACCATTACAATCGTCAGGCCGTGTTCCTGATTTAACTGCCGGATGAGTTCCAAAATTTCAAGCTGGTAGTACATATCCAGATAGGTGGTCGGCTCATCCAAAAATAAAATCGGTGTCCGTTGTGCCAAGGCCATTGCAATCCATACACGTTGCCTTTCTCCCCCGGATAGCTGGTCCAGCGTGCGTGTTCTGCGTTCCTCCAGATTCGTACAGGCTATCGCCCATTCGACCGCCTGCTCGTCCTCGTCACGTCTTGCTGTGAACATGTTCTTATGCGGGAGTCTTCCGAAGCTGATGAGCTTTTCTACGGTCAGGTCAGAGGGTGCCTCATTCTGCTGATGAACCACCGCCAGTTGACGGGCTAGCTCCTTGGGCTTGTAGTGGACAATCTCTTTACCGTCCAAAATCACCTGACCCAGGCGGGGAGCCGCATTGTTCGACATGACGCTAAGCAGCGTCGATTTGCCACAGCCGTTGGGACCAATGATGGTCGTAATCCGTCCCGGCTCAATGACAGCATTGATGGCGTGAAGACGATCCGTTTTACGGTCATATGAAAAGGTAATATCCTTAATGTCCATAGGTGCGATCCGCCTTTCTGATCAGGAATATCAGGAACGGCCCGCCAATGACGGCCATAATAATGGAAGCCGGAATTTCATTGGGAGCAAGTACCGTTCGGCCCAGTGTATCCGCAAGCAGTAGCAGCAGCCCCCCGCACAAGGCGGAGAACGGAATCAACCACTTGTGATCCGAACCCACCAAGTAGCGGGCACAATGCGGAACGAGCAGGCCGATAAAGGCAATAACTCCAGCAATGGCTGTAGCCGTTGCCGCAAGCAGCACCGCAATGACGGAAATCAAAAGCCGCGCACGCGTCACATTGAATCCCAGGTTTTTAGCCGTTTTATCTTGCAAAGACAAAAAATTGCACCAGGAGAACACGAGCATGGCTAAAATCAGCCCAATCCCGCCATAGGTCACAATAACCTCGACATCGACCCATTTTTTCATGGACAAGGTTGAGGTTGTAACCTGATTAATGCTGGTGACCGCATAACTCCCCCGATAGTTAAACGACTGCCCCAGACCCGAAAAAATCGCATTCACAGCGACTCCGATCAAGATCAGACGAATCGGATGCAGGCCGGATTTCCATGAAAATCCGTAGACCATCAGGCAGGCCAGCGCACCACCAATAAAAGAAAAGAAGGGCATCCAGAAATAGAGCGCCGGAAAGATCGTAACCGCAATCAGCGAAACCAAAGCCGCTCCCGAAGAAATACCGATAACCCCGGCATCCGCCAGCGGGTTTTTCATCACGGCTTGCAGCAAAACACCCGCCACCGCAAGCGCAGCTCCCGCCATCACGGCTACGATAATTCTCGGTAGTCGCAGATCCTTAACCACATTGACCTGATTATCCGTACCTGTCCACAATCCGGTCACCAATTGACTCAAATTCACCTTGAGACTACCGGTCATCGCTGAATAGAGAATGACACCGATGAGCAAGACGATTACAACGATAAAGCTCCAACCTTTTTTCGACATGTCATCAGCTTCCTTTAATTCGAAGGATACAACATTTTCACTAGCTCATCCAGCGCCGAGTTTGCCGCCAAATTTCCTGTTGTTCCAAACAGCGGCTCAGGCAGATCATAGACGTGTCCGTTTTTCACAGCGTTAAAATGTTTCCAAATATCATTGGTTTTGAACTCTTCGTCGAACATTTTGACCACTTCATCCGGCATCCCGTGTGCAGCACGCAAAATAATATCGGGATTGGACTGTTGCAAGGCTTCGGTATTGTGGGCAATAAACTCCACCTTCTCGCCCTGAACCACATTTGTTCCGCCTGCAATTTTAACCAGATCCCCAATATAGGAATGCTCGGTAGCCACCAGATAGCTTCCCGGTACCCCCAGCAAAATCAACACTTTAGGGGACTTCTTCCCCTTGATCTTTTGCTGAATCTCGGCTACTTTGGCGTCCAAGGCTCCATTAATCTCCTTGGCCTTTTCGGCTTTGCCGAACGTGTCTCCCAGCTTTTGAATTTCTTTTTGCATATTCGCGAGACTTTCAAAATCCAAAAATTCGGCATTGATTTTCAAGTCCTTAAATTTAGGCTCCAAATCATATTTTAGTGTCGTGACCGACAGTACATCCGTCGGCTTCAACGACATCACCTTTTCCATATCAGGACTCATCGGATTACCCACATCAGGTACATCCTTGTAACGGTCAGGCAGTACTTTCATGCTTGTCGGCTTTCC
>NZ_ASRY01000195.1 GCF_000520815.1 Paenibacillus maysiensis
GAGGGAGAGGTCTCGCTCGCTGCGTGCCTGCCGAAGATTTTGACGGAACTGCAAGCGCCCTCGCTCTCCAGCGTTCTCTACCGATCCGGCAAGCGCTATGTCTGCTCCGTGCAGCCGACCGACTTGCAAGCGGGCGACTTGAAGGTGAGAGCAGGGGGCACTTATCTGATCACCGGAGGATGCGGCGGGCTTGGGTATTTATTTTCGGAATATTTTGCGAAAAAAGGTCCGGTCAAGCTGATCCTGACTGGCCGCTCTGCGCATGACGATGAGAAGCTGGCCAAGCTCCGTGCTCTGGAACAACTGGGCAGCCAAGTCCTGTATGTGAAAGCTGATGTCTGCGATGCGGATGCGATGCGGGAAGGGCTTGCTCAAGCGCGTGAGCAGTTTGGTGCGATTCATGGCGTTGTGCATGCGGCGGGTGTCACGAGCGACCGGAGCATCCTTGAGAAAGATGCGGAGAGTTTCAAACGCATCCTCGACCCGAAAATCAGGGGCACCCAAGTGCTTGACGAGCTGCTCGCAGACGAAGAGGCGTTGGAGTTCGTCTGCTATTTCTCGTCGTCTTCGGCGGTCCTCGGCGACTTTGGTTCGGGTGACTATGCGCTGGCGAACCGGTTCCAGATGGCCTATGCAGCCATGCGAAACGAACAGGGGCGTCCGGGTAAGACGCTGGTGATCAACTGGCCGCTCTGGAGAGACGGAGGCATGGGGCTGGAAGATGAAGAGAGCGCCAAGATCTACCTGAAAACGAGCGGTCAGCGCTTCTTGGAAGTGGAAGAAGGGCTGGCGATGTTCGACCTCCTTCTCTCGCAGGAGCGGACGCAGCATCTGGTCATGGCCGGAGAGCGCCGTCGAGTCGAGCACTTCCTCGGCCTGTCGCAGCCGGAGCCTTCGAAGGCTCCGACCTCGCAAGCGGTCCTCTCTTCCGTTTCCGGAAGACGTCCGGAGATGAAGGGATTCACGGTGGCGCAATGCTTGACGTGGAATTTGCAAGAACTGATCGGCGGAATTCTAAAGGTCTCGCGGGACAAGTTGGACGTGGGGACGAACCTGGCCGATTTTGGATTTGAGTCGGTCAGCTTGGCCGAGCTGGCCGCTGCGATGACGAAGCATTTTGGCGTGGAGATCTCCCCGGCGGTGTTTTTCGGGCATTCGACGATTCAGGCGCTGGTCTCGCATCTGGAGAGCGAGCATGGAGAAGTCGTGCGCGCCTTCTACGCGACGGAGCGAGTGCAGCCTGAGCGTGTGGAGAAACAGCCGGAAGCGTCTCTTGAGGACACTATTGCGGAAACGGCGGCGACCGAGACCACGGGAGCGGGGCCGGAGCCGATTGCGATCATCGGGATGAGCGGGCGCTTCCCGCAGGCGCGCAACATCGACGAACTGTGGGACATCCTCGCCGAAGGACGGGATGCGGTCACCGAGATTCCGGAAGACCGCTATGACTGGCGGGAGTATTATGGCGACCGCAGTCGCAGCAAATGGCTGGGTGCGATCCCGGGCGTGCGGGAGTTCGATCCGCTGTTCTTTGAGATCTCGCCGCTGGAAGCCGAAGCGATGGACCCGAAACAGCGCCTGCTCCTGCAAGAGGCGTGGCGGGCGCTGGAAGATGCGGGATTGGGCAAGCGACATCTGAACGAGAGCAAGATCGGCATGTTCGTCGGTGTGGAAGAAGGCGACTATCAGATGCTGTCTCAAGGCGAGGACACCAGCATCACGTCGAACCATAACGCGATTCTTGCGGCGCGCCTGCCGTATTTCCTGAACTTTAGCGGCCCGGTGATGGCGATCAATACCGCCTGCTCCTCCGGGTTGGTGGTAGCCCATCAGGCCTGCTTGAGCCTGCGAAATGGGGAGTGTGACGCGGCGGTGGTCGCCGGCGTGAACTTGCTGCTGACGCCGGCCGCTTACCTAGGCATGACGGAGGCCGGCATGCTGTCGGAGGATGGCAAATGCAAGGCGTTTGACAACGGGGCGAACGGTTTGGTGCCGGGGGAAGCTGTGGCGGTGGTCGTGCTCAAGCGGCTCTCGCAAGCACTGGCGGACGGCGACCCGGTCTACGTGGTCATCCAAGGCAGCGGCGTGAACTATGACGGCAAGACGAACGGCATCACGGCGCCAAGCACCGTCGCACAGGCGAATCTCGTACAGGATGTGTACGAGCAGCACGAGGTAGACCCGGAAGAGATCGACTACATCGTGACGCATGGCACCGGGACGAAGCTCGGGGACCCGGTCGAGGTTCATGCGCTGCAGGACGTCTTCAAGCGCCGCACGCAAAAGCGCGGGTATTGTGCGCTGACTTCGACCAAGACCAATCTGGGCCACACGTTTGCGGCGTCAGGTTTGGTCAACCTGATCAGCTTGGTTCAGGCGATGCGGCATGAGACCATCCCGGCCAGCCTGCATTGCGAGACGGAGAACGAGTACATCCGTTGGGAGAACAGTGCCTTTTATGTGAATAAGACGAGCAAGCCGTGGACGAAGCGGGCGGGCGCAGGCCGTGTGGGAGCGTTGAGTTCGTTCGGCATGAGCGGCACCAACGCGCACATGGTCGTCCGCAGTTTTGAAAAGGGTGGGAATACCGGTCCCCAGGACTCGCATTACCTGCTCGCATTTTCGGCGAAAACGGACGAGGCGCTGCAAGAGAAACTGCAAGACATGATCGCGATGCTGGAGACCGATTCGGGCGCGGCAGGCAGTCTCGCGCAGATCAGCTACACGTTGCTGGAGGGACGTCAGCATTTTGCCCATCGTCTGGCGGTCGTGGTGCAGGATGCGCAGGAGATGCTGCGCGTTCTGAAACAGGCGCGGGAAGGTGTGCAAGATGCCAACGTGTTCCGCGGCAAGGTGGCGCGCGAGAAGGCCGGAGAGCCGGCCCTGCAGGAGCAGGCGTTGGAGCTGGCAGAGAAGAGCCGCGAATTGGCGACGAACCCTGCGGCCTATCAGGAGCACCTTCGTACACTTGCCGGTCTGTATTGCCAAGGCGGCGAGATCGCGGGAGACGCGCTGTTCGGCGCAGAAAGACCTACGCGCACGAACCTGCCGACCTATCCGTTCGCGCGGGAAGAATACTGGGTTGCACAGAAGGCGGAGGTCAGCGCTCTTCCGACGGCGTCGCAGTTGCATCCGCTGGTTCATCGGAACACGTCTGATTTTGCGGAACAGCGCTTTTCCTCGACGTTCATGGGAGCGGAGTTCTTCTTGGCCGATCATGTGGTCAAGGGGCAGAAGGTGCTGCCCGGCGTGGCCTATCTGGAGATGGCCCGCAAGGCGGTCGAGCAGGCGGCTGGCCTGAAGGATGTTCGCCTGCGCAATGTGGTCTGGGCGCGGCCGATCCTCGTCGGCGAAGAACCTGTCGAGGTGCACATCGCCCTCTTCCCGGAGGCGGGCGGAGAGGTTGGATATGAGGTCTACACCCTGCAAGACGGGGAGGAGATCGTGCACAGCCAAGGACGTGCCGTGCGGAATGCGCCGGCGGAAGAAGCGCCGAAGTGGGACCTGAAGGAACTGCAAGCATCCTTCGTGCAGGGACAGTACGGGGCAGCGGAGTGCTATGAATTTTTTCGTGCGATGGGCATGGAGTACGGGCCGGCCTATCAAGGCATCGAGCAGGTGCAGGTGGGCGAAAGGCGCGTGCTGGCCGGATTGAGGCTGCCGCCCGTCGTCACCGACTCTCTGACCGACTACCTTCTGCATCCGAGCCTTGCAGATGCGGCCTTGCAATCGGCCGTCGGGTTCCTGATCGGGCAAGAGATCTTCAAGCCGGCACTGCCGTTTGCGCTGCAGGAGCTAGATGTCTTTGGGCCGTGTGAAGCCGAGATGTGGGCGCTCGTTCGATACAGCGCGGGCAGCCGGCCGGAAGACAAGGTGCAAAAGCTCGATGTCGACCTCTGCGACAAGGAAGGAAGCGTTCGCATCCGTTTCAAAGGGTATACCTCCCGCGTGCTGGAAGCTGGAGCGGTTGCGGAAGACGAGCAGGTCGCTGTGTCGGAGAAGCTCGTGGAAACGAGC
>NZ_ASRY01000196.1 GCF_000520815.1 Paenibacillus maysiensis
TACCGGAGCTATGATCGGAGCCTTGTCCGATAACAGCAAGCTGGTTCGCTGGCGGGCTGCCCGTTTTTTGTACGAGGTCGGCACCGAGGACGCGCGTGACGCGCTGGAGAAGGCTGTAGATGACCCCGAATTCGAGGTCAGTCTACAGGCCAAAATGGCGCTGGAGCGCATAGAGTCAGGCGAGCAAGCCGCAGGGACGGTTTGGCAGCAGATGGCCAAGCGCAACTCTTAATTTGTGATTTTACGACTGGACCTTCAAAAAATTGTCGATTGTCAGAAGATGTACAGGTACGCTATACTGTAGTTCGCTATACAATAAAATATCATGTCATACACCTCATCAACCCTGTTTTATGATGAGGTAGAGGTCGCGGATGTAATCAGTACACCGGAGGAGACGCCAAGAGCCGTCTGTGATTCCAGTGGAAAGGTACACCCGCCGAAGTATGCGGAGCTGACTCTTTGTAAATACTCCGAATGCTGGGGCTGCTAACCGAAAGGAGCAGAACTGTCACGCGATGTCCTAACACAGACACGTGTGTTGAGCTATCTTGTTATAGAAGAAGGTATGGTGCGGAATGCATAGACAAGGCCGCAGGCGTATTCCCTGCGGTCTTTTGACGTTTGTAATCCCCCTCCTTCTGGCTCTTGCCCTGACATGAAATACCATTTCATGAAGGAGTGTTGAACGTGCAACACAAAGCAACACCTGCCGCAACCTTGCGGAAAAGTCTCAAAGCCCGACATATGACGATGATCGCCCTCGGGGGTTCCATCGGAACGGGCCTGTTCCTCGCCAGTGGAGGCGCGGTTGCAGAAGCCGGTCCCGGAGGCGCCCTGTTGGCTTATGCAGCGGTCGGCCTCATGGTTTACTTCCTGATGACCAGCCTCGGCGAACTTGCTACGTTTATGCCTGAATCCGGCTCTTTTAATACCTACGCAGGTCGCTTCGTCGATCCGGCTTTTGGTTTCGCCATGGGCTGGAACTTCTGGTACAACTGGGCCGTGACGATTGCCGCCGAATTGGCAGCAGCGACCGTGCTCATCAAATACTGGTTCCCGGAAAGCCACTCTGCCTGGTGGAGTCTGTTATTTCTGGCCGTGATCTTCGCGCTGAACGCGCTGACGGTCAAAGGCTACGGTGAATCCGAATACTGGTTCGCCATGATTAAAATTGTGACCGTGGTAATCTTTCTCGCTGTTGGTGTGCTGATGATCTTCGGCATTATGGGAGGTCCAGCGATTGGCTTCGCTAACTTCACTGTGGGGGATGCCCCGTTCCACGGCGGATTTTTCGCCGTAATGGGCGTGTTCATGGCCGCAGGCTTTTCCTTTCAGGGAACGGAGCTGATCGGGGTAGCCGCCGGAGAGAGTGAAAATCCGCGTGAAAATGTGCCGCGTGCCATCCGTCAAATCTTTTGGCGCATCCTGTTCTTTTATATTCTGGCGATTCTCGTCATTGGATTGATTATTCCGTACACCAATCCGAATTTGCTGCGGGGAGATATCAGTGACATCGGGGTCAGCCCGTTCACACTGGTATTTGAAAAAGCGGGGCTTGCCATTGCTGCCTCTGTTATGAACGCCGTCATTTTGACTTCCGTATTGTCGGCAGGTAATTCCGGGATGTACGCGGCAACACGTGTACTGTACGCTTTGGCACGGGAAGGTAAAGCCCCCCGTTTCCTCGGACATATCAATCGACGAGGCATTCCTATGAATGCACTGCTGATCACAACCGCTGTCGGTATGCTGGCATTCCTCGCCTCCCTGTATGGGGACGGTGTGGTCTACAACTGGCTCCTGAATGCTTCCGGGATGTGCGGATTTATTACATGGGTTGGTATTGCTGTCAGCCATTATCGTTTCCGCCGTGCCTTTACAGCACAGGGTCGCAGTCTAAGTGAGCTTCCGTACAAAGCCCGCTGGTTCCCGTTTGGTCCCTTGTTTGCCTTCGCACTGTGTATCATCGTGATCATCGGGCAAGGTGCCGATGCCTTTACCGGGCAAGCCATTGACTGGAAAACGATGATCGCTACGTATATGAGTGTGCCGCTGTTCCTTCTTCTGTGGCTCGGCTACAAATGGATCAAGCGTACCAAAATCGTTCCACTCAACGAGTGTGATTTGGACCCGGATGCGTCTTCCGGTAAGTAAACAATAGTAAAAAAGCCCGTCTCCGGGCATATACAGGTGGAAATGCGGATGAACGGTCCTATGGATCAGATCAGGTTCATCAGTATCTTCTCCCTGATATGTGGAGACGGGCTTTTTTTCTGTTATTCGGAAGAAGCAGCAATCGGAGCTGTCAAAGACATAGACAAGGCATGACGGCTAAAGATGCCATAAATCACAGCAATCAGCGTCAGCAGTGCAGAAAACAAGTACAAATTAACGATGCCCAGATGATCTGCAATCCAGCCCATCAGCAATAGCGAGATGCAAAACGTCATGCTCGTCAGTGTAGCCTGTGCGGACAGCACCTTGGGTAAATCGTGCACAGATACGCTCATTTGCATCATCGTGCGGCGGGATACGACGGACATTTCCGCAGGCAATCCCATTAACAGCACGATCAGCAGCGTTAGCGGCGGTAATGTGTTCAGCGCATACCAAGCCGTCAGCAGTCCATAGCAGGCCATCCCCGCCAGCATCGCGGGCAGCAGTCTGCGCTGCAAATACTTGACACAAGCGAGAACAATGATCCCACCGCCAATCGCGCCTGCAAAATACGCCGCATTAATGTATCCCCACCATGCCTCGCTCTTGTGCAGCACCTGCTGAGCGAAGGCAAGCGTGAATGCGCCTACCCAAACCGAACCACCCAGCAGGTCGATCATATCCATGAAAATAAGAGCTTTAAGCCTTCGACTGGCTCCGATGAGGCTCCAGCCTTCACGGAGTATTTCCTTTTTACGTTTGGGAGGTAGCACCGGGCTCTCTGATTCCGGGCCATACTGTGTATCTTCCAACTGTGCAGGAGAGGTTGAAGCCAAGGAATCTCCACTTCGCACCCTTGTTCCGGGTTGCAGCAAATAATGGGCTTTGCCCTCTAGTGGATCTCGAATCAAGCTGGTGAAGATCATCGCTACCATATACAGTCCGACAGCCACCAGCAATGTTTTTTCCGAGCCCAGCATGGCTACGAGCACACCACTAAGCCCCCATCCAGCCAATTGCACGGTCTGATCGCTGACTGATACGAGACTGTTCGCCCGCATCAGCCCTTCCCCGGACGCAAGGCGCGGAATCAGCGCATTACGTGCAGGTGTGGTCCAGCCGTCCAGAAAGGACATCGCTGCTACCAGTGTAAATACAAGCACCCATACCGGGCTCGTGCCCGCTGACCACAAATGCCCCAGCAGGAGCGCAAAGAAAGCCAGTTGACCAAACTGAGAAGCAAATAAAATAAAAGGAAGCTGGAATCGGGCCAAAATCAGCGGTGCTAAAAAGCCACTGATCATCTGCGCCCCCATTCGCAGCAACGGAACGAGCACCGAAGAGAAGATCGAGTCCGTTTCATGAAACACCAGAGATACCAGTGCCATGATATAAAGAATATCGGCCGCATTTGACATGGTCTGCGTGCCAAGCAAATAGGTAAAGGAACGCTTGTGCATATAAATAGAATACTCCTTTGTTAATGTAGCTTTTTCTATTGCAACAAAATATTCAGGTCCATTTCAAGGTTACACGGAGATTTCCGGTGCTGCCTAAATCCGTGATCTGGTAGGAAATAGATTTTAACCCAAGTTGATACAACGACTGTAAATCTTCTTTGAGACTTCGCTCTGTTCCCTGATAGCCGAAGGTAAGCGTGGCACCGCCCTTATTAATCTCTTTGCGAACCTGCTCCTTGATTTCGACGGATGATTTAACCAGACCCTTGCCATCTTGCAGCGTATATTCCAGAGTATTGTACAGCTTTTGATACACAGCAGCCTTGGGTCCGCCCACAGCGACCAATCCCGACAATGTCTGCCGATACGAGGTGTTCGCCTGAGGATACTGTTTAACCCAGGAGTGATCCCGGCGCATTTCGGCATCAGTCAGCAGATAATACGAAGTGCTTACCTTGTTGCCACGATCCGGGGTCGGATCATCCCACGTCGTATCCATGTGATACCAATGTCCATCCAGCAAAACAAGATTCCATGCATGCAGTTGGCCTCCTGCTCTTCCCTCCACAATCCGGTTGGTAATCCCGGCGCGTTCCAGCATTTTGTAGGCCAGCAATGAATAGCCCTGACACACCGTACTTCCGGTTTTCAGGCCATCGTATGCCGTGTATTTTTGCTGTGTTTCATCATACTTCAAACGAACCACAATCCAGTCATGAATGGCCTTCACCTTCTCATGATCTGTCATTCCCTTCGTAATGATGTCCCCCAGCACAGCTTTAACCGTGCTATCCACATATGCGGTCTGCTCCTTCGTCTCCCGGTAACTCAGACGGATTGTAACCTCAGCGGACGTGGTTGTGCCTGTATAGCTGAAAGCGTAGCTTTTGATCGTATAATTCACATACGGGTCGCTCTCCATCGCCTGTTTGATGGCCGTCTGTAACTGCTGCTTAAGACCGTTCACCCGCCCTTGATATGTAAAAGTCAGCGTTTCACTCCGCGTAGCCATTGCCTGTAAAAGCTTATTTTGAAGCTGCTGTGACGATACGGACGGAGCTGGCTTGACCGACGCAGCATATACATTGTTCCCCCACTCCACAGCATGCGGCAGCAACACAGCCAGCGCTGCACCCACCACCAGGCATTTTACAAGCCTAACCCCGATTTTTCTGTTCATACAGAGCGTTCCTGCCCTTCTTAGCATAGTTGTAAACAGCTCTATCTTACCATAAAAACAATTGCCCCAAGCGCTCTAGTTTTGTCGGTTGCAGACGAGTAAGGGTGCAGTTAAAGACAGGTTGTGACACCATACTCGGCTATATAACAGATCGGACATTGGGCAAATATGTCGTTCCCAGAGAGAATTTTATCACAGCAATCTAGTAATCCTCATGTTATGGTACTGGCATCGGAAGTAAATGATATTGATTCTCATTCTACATTAGAAAGGCTGAGCACCATGCCAGAATGTATCTCACTCCTTTGTACTCCACCGGGTCAACCCGTGCGATTGCAATCCCTTGCCTCTCTTCACCCCTCATTGCGCCGACGCTTAACGGACATGGGGATTGACGAAGGTTCCATTATACGATTAAAAAAAATCAGTCTGTTGGGCGGCCCTATTGTCATTGAATGCAACGGTCAATTGGTCGGCCTCCGTCAAAATCAGGTAAAACAACTGGAGGTCGTTACTTCATGGACATGATCGCTCTATTCGGTAATCCCAACACGGGGAAAACCTCATTATTCAACAAGCTGACTCGTACGTATGCAGAGGTAGGGAACTGGTCCGGGGTGACGGTGGAAAAGAAAACAGGCCTGCTGCGCGACAAGTCTGCCGTTTTGGTGGATTTGCCGGGTGCCTACTCTTTACTCCCTCTTTCGCTGGATGAAGGTGTCGCAACCCGTTATTTGCTGGAAGAACCGCCTGCGGCCCTGATCAACATCGTGGATGCCTCCCAGCTTCAGCGTAATCTGTATCTGACCGTACAATTACTGGAATATGGCCGTCCGCTTGTACTTGGCTTAAACATGACTGACGTAGCCGATGCCACTGGTCTTCGGGTAAACAAGGAATTGTTGGCTGATCAATTGAACGTTCCCATCATTCCCATGGTGGCACGCACGGGCAGCGGCAGTAAGCAAATGCTCGCATCACTTCGAGAGGTACGACGTGCGCCAAATTCCTTCCAGTTGGATTACGGCCCTGCCGTCGAAGCCGCTATTTCAGATATTTGCAGCTTACTGACGAATACATCTGTGCCAAGCCCTCGGTGGGCAGCTCTACAGTGTCTGGAAAACAATCCTGTCGTTATGGAATGGATGACGAATGAGGTACAGCGTGAACAAGTAACTGAACGCATCCAGCGTTGCGAGAAAGAACTTCTCCGTGAAGGCTATTCGGCTACTCCCGCTCAGCATATCCGTTCTGTACGTACAGCGTGGATCGCTGATCTGTGTACAAAGGTGCTCGACACGTCCAAACTTAAGCCGCACAGTCTGACAGACAAGCTGGACGCACTGCTAACCCATCGGTATTTGGGGATTCCCATCTTTTTGTTGCTGATGTACGCTACCTTCAAGTTCACCTTCGATTGGGCGGGTACTATTCTTTCAGATATGCTGGACGGATTTTTTTCAGGGACACTAAGCAGTTGGATTTCTGAATTGCTCGTTCACTTGAACGCGTCCGCTTTTACGCAGAGTCTCATCGTGGACGGTATTGTGGCAGGAGTTGGGGGCGTGCTCGTTTTTCTGCCTCAGATCGCTATTTTGTTCCTGATTATTTCGGTGATTGAAGACTCCGGGTATATGGCACGGGTCACGATACTAATGGATCGCCTGATGCAAGCCGTTGGCTTGAACGGGAAAAGCTTCATCCCCTTCATCATCGGATTTGGCTGCAATGTCCCTGCGATTATGGCGGCACGCACCATTGAACAGCCCAGAGAACGCCTTATTACAACGTTGCTGGTGCCCTTTATGTCATGTTCAGCCCGCCTGCCGGTATATGCGTTGTTTGCGGGTGTATTTTTTCCAACACATGCGGCAAGCATCATCATGCTGATGTATGTGTTAGGAATCACCGTATCGCTTATACTTGCCAAAATCTTTTCCAAAGTATCCATTTTATCGGGTGAGCCCTCGCTCTTCATCGTGGAACTCCCTCCCTATCGGGTGCCGCAGGCTCTTACACTATTTCGAAGCACATGGGAGAAGGTCAAAGGCTTCGTCCGTAAAGCCGGAACGATCATTCTTGCAGGCTCCGTTGGCATCTGGCTCTTGTCCAATTTCGGCCCACAAGGGTTCGGTGCAGACATGAATGATAGCCTGCTTGCCACTGTTGGAGGATGGTTTGCCCCCATACTGGCCCCTCTCGGCTTTGGTACCTGGCAAGCAGGCGCTTCCCTGCTCACGGGCTTTATGGCCAAGGAGGTCGTGGTATCGACGATGAATATCATTTACCACGTTCCGGACATGCAAGGGCTGGAAATGCAAGTCAGACATGCCTTTACGCCGTTGGCCTCTTTTAGCTTCATGGTGTTCATTCTGTTGTATGTACCATGCCTGGCTACGGTAGCGGTCATTCGCAAAGAAACCCTTTCGTGGCGTTGGACCGCATTTTCTGTGATTTATCCTTTGACCGTGGCGTATATTATTGCCGTTGTGATCTATCAGTGTGGCAGGTTATTAGGCTGGGGTTAAGTTAGAGCCCTATGAAAATAGAAGGAAGTGGATTCCATGATCAATATCATCATTTTACTGGTGATTCTCGGTTATAGCACGTGGGTGTTTGTTCGTTTTTTACGGAAAAGCCGTCAAGGTGCTTGTGCCGGATGCTCATTAAGCAAGTCATGTCCGGGCTGTGCCACGAGTGCTGTGAAGGAAGACCAAGCGAATATCAACAGAAATATCTAATCCAAACTTAGCATCCCATGAAAAAAGCGTCTGCGGGTTTATCCTGACCCGAAGACGCTTTTCCTTTACTCTCAAACTCACAATATTAGCGGTATTCCGCCAAACGTTCATTTAGCTCCCGCGTGTGCAGGTAAACTTCACGATACAGCTCATATAAGCCTTCATAACGTGCCACACGCTCCGGGTTCGGTGAATATCTTGCTGCCTCACGTAGAAAAGCTTCCGCGCATGCTTGCAACGATTCAAACCATCCGCTTCCGTAAGCGGCCAGCATCGCCGCCCCCAAGGCAGGCCCCTGCTCACTTTCCAGCTTGATGATATCCGCGTTAAAAATATCTGCTTGCATTTGCAGCCACGCTTCATTGCGCGCACCGCCGCCGATGGATATGACCTCGTTCACCGCTTTGCCCGTTCCTCGGAGAATATCAATGGATTCCTTGAGCGAAAATGTGATTCCCTCCAGCACGGCCCGTGTAAAATGCGCAAGCTTATGTCCCGCGTCCATCCCGATAAAGCTGCCTCGAATGGTTGCATCCGGGTGAGGGGTACGTTCACCCACGATATATGGCGTGAACAGCAGCCCTCGGCTGCCGGGCTCAATGGAGTTCACATCCTCCAACAACACATCAAAAGAATGCTCCGATGCAAAGGTATCCTTAAACCACGTCAGGCTGTACCCGGCCGCGAGCGTAACGCCCATAATATAATAAGCATCCTGCTCACTATGGTTAAAAAAATGCGCCCGCCCCTGCACATCAATGTCCTTACGTTCCTCATAGGAAAGTACAACACCCGATGTGCCGATGCTGCACAAGGTGCGGCCTTCGCTCAAAATACCAGCGCCAATCGCACCACATGCGTTGTCCGCGCCACCCGCATACACCTTCGTTGCAGGAGCAAGTCCGGTCTGCTCCGCAATCTCCGGCAGCAGCGTACCTGTCTGATCGAACGATTCCACCAGCGGCGGGAACAGAGACGACGGCAGTTCGAAAGCAGCGGCGATTTCTTGGCTCCACTGCTTTTTTGCCACATCCAGCAACAGCGTGCCCGCCGCATCCGAATACTCCGTCGCCAGCTCTCCCGTCAGGCGATACCGCACATAATCCTTCGGCAGCATAAAATGGGCTGCACCAGCCAGCACGTCCGGCTCATGCTCCTGCACCCACAGCAGCTTGGGCAGCGTGAAGCCTTCCAGCGCGCGATTACGTGCAATGCTCAGCAGCTCCGACCCGAGCTGTTCTTCAATGCGGCGACATTGTGCCGTTGTACGCGTGTCATTCCACAAAATAGCCGGGCGCAGCACTTGCCCTTCCTTATCTGTCAGCACAAGCCCATGCATCTGTCCCGAAAAGCTAATACCGTCTACGGCATCTGTGCCGCCGATTTCGGCCTTCTCCACGAGCTGCTTCAGTGCTGTTAACGTGTCACTGACCCAGTCCTCAGGGTGCTGTTCGCTATACCCTGCCTTCGGCTGATAGAGCGGATAAGACTGAGAGGTTTCATAAGCCACCTGCCCCTTGCGGTTAACCAGCACCGTTTTGACCGCGCTGGTACCCAAGTCCACACCGATGACGTAGCGCTCTTGCTCCTGTTTTTGCTTTTCCTGCATCGAAGTTCCTCCTTCTCTGCTACCGTGTAGACGCTGTCTCATATATAGGTTATGGCATTAATCCGCCAAAATGTATTGATTTAATGTGGCTTTCAGATACTCCTGACGACCCGACACGTTTTTGCGTGGTGCTTCGTTCGCCAGTGCATATTCAGCCAGCGAAGCAAGCGTTGCTTTACCGGATACAATTTCTGCCCCAATACCTTCTTTAAAGCTGCTGTAGCGCTTATCGATAAAGTCCTCGAACACGCGGTCCTCAATCAGTTTGGCAGCTACCTTCAGGCCTTTCGCATACGTATCCATACCTGCGATATGCGCGAGGAACAAGTCTTCTGGCTCAAACGATGCTCTGCGCACCTTGGCATCAAAGTTGATACCACCACGGCCCAAGCCTTCATTTTGCAGCACTTCATACATGGTCAGGGTCGCATCGTACAGATCAACCGGGAATTCGTCCGTATCCCAGCCCAGCAGCAAATCTCCCTGGTTTGCATCCAATGATCCCAACATACCGTTAATCCGTGCTACACGCACTTCATGATCAAACGTATGACCCGCCAAAGTCGCATGGTTAGCCTCCAGATTGAGCTTGAAATGCTGATCCAGATCATATTTTTGCAGGAAGGCAATTGTCGTCGCCGCATCAAAATCATACTGATGCTTGGTTGGCTCCTTCGGCTTCGGCTCGATCAGGAATTGAGCATCAAAGCCAATTTCATGCGCATAGTCCACGGCCAGATGGAACATACGTCCCAAATTGTCCTGCTCCAGCTTCAAATCTGTATTCAGCAGTGTTTCGTAGCCTTCACGGCCTCCCCAGAAAACATAGTTGTCCGCGCTTAGACGTTTGCCCACTTCCAAGCCTTTTTTAATCTGGGCGGCAGCGTGTGCGTACACATCTGCATTACAAGTCGTCGCAGCTCCATGCAAATAACGTGGATGACTGAACATATTCGCCGTGTTCCACAGCAGCTTTTTACCCGTTGCCTTCATATGCTCTTCGATCAAATCCACGATGGTATCCAGGTTGCTGTAAAATTCCTTGAGCGACGCGCCTTCCGGAGCAATATCAACATCATGGAAAGCAAAATAAGGCAGGTTCAGCTTATCCAGCAGTTCAAAAGCAGCTTCCACACGGGCCTTCGCCAAATCCAGCCCGGTAAACTTGGACCACGGACGCTCCGCCGTCTCTACCCCAAATGGATCGGAGCCACCTGCAACGAGTGTATGCCAATAGGCCATGCTAAAACGTAAATGCTCTTCCATTGTTTTCCCAGCCACAATTTCCTGAGGATTATAAAATTTGAACGCAAAAGGATTATTGGATTGCTTGCCCTCAAAGTTAATTTTAGAAACCTGCTCAAAATATGCCATTATAAGTTCCTCCTTTATAGTAAACGTTTACAAAAAAGATTCTAGCACAGCCAAAAGACTTTGTCTATTGCTTAAACTAAGTTTGTTTTTATGATATAATATCGGGAATTACACCAACAGGAAGTGAAAAGAACATGAATGTCACTGGCGATCAGGCGCTTGTCAAAAAGCTAAATAAATCCATTGTGCTGGAGCGTATCCGCCTCCATGCTCCCCTATCCAGGGCACAATTATCCAGTCAAACCGGGTTAAACAAGGCTACCGTTTCCAACCTGGTGGCGGAGCTCATCACCGACGGGCTTATATATGAGACGGGATTAGGAGAATCCAGCGGCGGGCGCAAGCCCTTAATGCTGCTGTTTAACAGCCGGGCAGGCTTTGTATTCGGCATCGAGGTCAGCGTATATTATATCAAGGGTGCTCTGACCGATTTGGCAGGAACCATTGAAACAGAGCTTACCCTTCCCCTTGCGCAACATGATCCTGCTTTTGTTATGGAACAGATTCAAAGGCTGGTTCAGGAGCTTATGCAGACGGTCCCTCCCTCCCCTCATGGCATCGTCGGTATTGGGCTAGGGGTTCCGGGTATGGTGGATGAAACGGGAACCGTTTTGTTCGCGCCCAATCTGGGCTGGGAAGAGGTTCCGCTGCGGCAACAGCTTGAGGCAGAGCTTGGCCTTCCCGTGGTGGTGGATAACGAAGCCAATGTCGGTGCGCAAGGAGAGCTGTACTATGGTATGGACAGCGATCACCGGCAGCTGGTGCGGGATCTGGTCTACATTAGTGCGGGGTCCGGGATCGGAGCGGGAATTATGATTGACGGCAAGCCGTATCAAGGGGCTTGGGGGTACGCCGGAGAGACTGGTCATATGTCCATTGACTGGAACGGACGGCTTTGCTCCTGCGGTAGCCGGGGCTGCTGGGAGCTATATGCTTCGGAGAAGGCGTATGCAGCATCCACACTGAATCTGCCCGCACATAATACAGCGGAATTACTGCCGTTTGCCCGGCAAGGTGACGCGAGTACGTTAAGCGTCCTTGGTGATATCGGGCGATATTTGGGTGTGGGCATCACCAACATTGTGAACAGCCTCAACCCCGGCATGCTTATCATCGGCGGTCCACTGGCTGAAGCGAGACCTTGGCTGGAGCAAAGTATGCGTGAAGTGATTGATGAACGTGCCCTGCCCTATCACCGTCGGCAATTACAAATCCGTTTCTCCACGCTTGGCAGCCGTTCGACGATGTTAGGTGCCGCCTATGCAGCAACAGCTCCTTTTCTCGGGCGTGTACGTGTATCTTTATAAAAAAAGGCGTACAGAAACACTAAAGTTCCTGTACGCCCCATTTTTCTTACAACCCGTTATTGGAGATAACATCTTTATACCAGTAGAAGCTTTTTTTTCGTTTTCTTTCAAGTGTACCGTTACCGTCGTTGTCTTTGTCCACATATATAAATCCGTATCTTTTTTCCATTTCAGATGAGGAATAACTGACCAAGTCGATCGCTCCCCAACTGGTGTAACCCATGAGTTCAACCCCGTCCAGAATCGCTTCATGCATTTGTTCAAAATGAGCACGGAAGTAATCAATACGGTAATCATCCTGAATACTACCGTCTTCCTCCACCTTGTCGTACGCTCCCAAACCATTTTCTACAATGAACAATGGTACTTCATAGCGGCTGTACAGCTCATTCAGAGAAAGTCGCAAGCCGACCGGGTCAACCTGCCAGCCCCAATCACTCGTTTCCAGATAAGGATTTTTAACGCCGCCAATCGTATTGCCACTGACTTTTTCCATGCCTACACTATCCGCACTGGCAACCAGCGACATATAGTAGCTAAAGGAAATGAAATCCACCGGATGGGTTTTTAGAATTTCATCATCACCCTCAAGCTTTTCAATAACAATCTCCTTTTCACGGAAGAAGCGTTTCATATAAGGGGGATACGCTCCGCGAACCTGTACATCCGTGAAAAAATAGTTAAACTGATTATCTTTAAACGCTGCCAGAATATCCTGCGGATTACAGGTATGTGGATACGTTGTCAGCCGGGTTAACATACAGCCGATTTTAGAATCCGGAATGATTTCGTGGCAGTATTTTACGGCCAGAGCACTAGCTATAAATTGATGATGCAAACCCTGATAAACCGCTTGCTCTACATTGTCAAAACGCTCCGGTAGAATACCACCGCTCGTAAATGGATGGCGGACGATACTATCTATTTCATTAAAAGTGATCCAGTGCTTTACTTTATTTTTGTATCTTTTAAATACTGTTTTACAAAAATGGATAAAGAAATCTACAACCTTCCGTTGGGTCCAGCCCCCGTAATGGTTTACAAGATACATCGGCATTTCGTAGTGGGACAGGGTGACAAGCGGCTCTATCCCATTTTTATGCATTTCATCAAACAGCCGATCATAAAATTGTAATCCAGCCTCGTTGGGCTTGTCCTCATCTCCGTTGGGAAAAATACGCGTCCATGCAATAGAAACTCGCAACGTTTTAAATCCCATTTCACCAAACAATGCTAAATCCTCGGGATAGCGGTGATAGAAATCAATTCCCTGGCGTTTGGGATAATCTTGATCTGACGTGTCCTGCATCGCCTTTTGGATATGTTCCTCGGTCATTGAATTGTGTTTTTTATAATCACCTTTGCTCACATTCTTTTTGTAAATAGCCATATCTGCTGTAGATATCCCTTTACCATCAACGTTCCAGGCTCCTTCTACCTGGTTCGCGGCTACAGCTCCTCCCCATAGAAAGCCTTCTGGAAATGTTCTTTTCATTTCTGTCATCTCTAGCTCCTCCTCTTTAATTTCTACTTATGACTCGTTTTAAGTGAATGATCAGATACATAAGTTCTTCATCCGGGATCAAAAGTTCGAATTTGGCTTCAATATATTGTTGAATCGATAACGCACACTGCTCTTCTTCCGGATACTTGTTCACAATTTGGCTCATTAATTCCTGGTCTTGAGAATCCAACATTTTATGTTCAAGTAATCTCTGAACGAAAAATTGAAGGTGTGTTAAAAACCGTGAATAGTTAATGCTGTGGGTATCCAGTTCGATTCGGTAATGAATTTTAATGATGTTCAAAATGTCTTTGACCGTATTGGTCATCAATAAAACCTGGTTCATATTGTTATCGGTCTGTTGGGCATTGACTAGATGAAAGGCGATATTAGCCGCTTCCTCTTCAGGCAGCTTGAGACCGATTCGCTTTTCAATCAAGGTGAGCGCATACAGCCCAATGCCAAACTCTTCTGGATAGAACTTTTTGACCTCCCAAAGCATCCGATTCTGAATTGTCATGTGATCTTTAAACCGTTTGGTTGCCATATACAGATGGTCTGTCAGGGAAATATATAGATGTTCATTCAAGTGACTGGATAGGACGCTTTTGGCATAAGATATGATTTCATCTGCCATAATCAAATACTCCTTGGGAGTTTCCTTCATTAAGGCTGTCAGATCGGAAGACATGCTTTCATTTTCAAGAACATATATCTTTTCAATCTCGTTCTCATCGACGAAGTCACCAGGTTTGCTTTTAAAGCCGATGCCTTTACCCATCACTATGATTTCCTTGTGATCCTCACGTTTGGCAAGAACAATACTCGTATTGAGAACTTTTATTACTTTCATATCTAACGACCTCTCACTTTCCAGGCTTGATTCCCCCAACAAACACACTGTTAAAGTACAGTAATCAGAGGCTTCTCCGGCCCTGTCTTTTCTGAACTTTCATGACCCATGATTTCCAGATAGTCCGCCGTGTTGGTCACAATAATCGGAGTTATCGTATCATACCCCGCCCTTTGTATGGCTTCAAGTTCAAATTCAATAAGCAGCTGTCCATGCTTAATTTCGTCCCCTTCTTGCACATGCACAGTAAAATGCTGGCCCTTCAGCTTAACGGTATCCAAACCGATATGAATGAGCAGCTCCACACCTTCAACCGATTTTAAGCCTATGGAATGCTTGGTGCGGAACACAGTTTCCACGGTGCCGTCAAAAGGTGCGACCACTTTTCCGCTACTTGGTTGAATAGCCATCCCTTTGCCCATCGCTTCCTGAGAGAACGCTTCATCCTTGACCTGCTGTAAGGGAATAATCGAGCCCTCCATAGGTGCGAAAATAACCGTTTTGGACTTGCTGCTTTTACCTTGCGCTTTAACAGGCTCGGGACGAGCTTCTGTTTTAGTCGGTTCGGTAACCGTATCTTGAAAGCCGATCACATAAACAGCAATAAACGTCACAATGATCGAAATGGCCATCGTTATGAGCGCATATACCAGGTTAGAGTGATCTTCACTGATAAACATCGGCAGTGATGCAAAACCAGGACCCACAGCGGCATAAGCTTTTAAATTCATAAGACCGGCAAACAATCCGCCAACCCCGGCTCCAATCATACAGGCGAACAGTGTTTTTTTCAGGCGTAAATGCACGCCGTACAAGGCAGGCTCCGTAATTCCGAATACCCCTGAAATACCTGCGGACAAAGCAATTTGTTTGAACTTGGGATCTTTTGTTTTCAGCGAGACGGCAAATGCACCCGCGCCCTGTGCCATATTGGAAGCCAACATGGCAATCAGTACCAATGTTTCATATCCTGGTGAAGCTAGCGCAGCAAATATGATAGGATAAAATACTTTGTGCATGCCAAACATGACGATTAGCGGCATCACGATAGACATCAACACTACCGTAAGCCAGCCGATTCTTTCCTGAATCCAGAATACACCGTTTGACATCCCCATACCCAAATACGTCCCCAACGGTCCTAAAGCAATAAGAGCGACAGGCGCGACAATCAGAATAACGATTAATGGTTTTAGAAATATTTTCACAGGTCCAGGAGAGATTTTATCGGCAAATTTCTCAATGTAGGACATAAACCATATGGTCAAAATAATGGGAATAACAGAGGTGGCATACTGTACAGAAGCAACGGGCAAGCCCGCAAATGTGACTGCCTTCTCACCACCTAACAAACTAATTAAGTTAGGATGAAGCAGCACGCCCCCAAGGAGTACGGATACGAATGGATTGGTCTTGAATTTCTGTGCGCTGGAGAAAGCCAGCAGCATAGGCAGAAAATAAAATGCCGCATCCGCGATCACACTTAAAACCATGTACGTTTGGCTTTCCTTGCTCATGATTCCGGTTACTGTACACAGCAAGAGCAATGCTTTTAGCATCCCGGAAGCGGCAATGGCCGGGATAATGGGCTGGAAAATACCTGCGATCATGCTCGCAAAGGTATTAAACAATCCCTTAAGGCTTCGGTCTGCCTTCACTTTTTCGGCTTCATCCGAGGACGATTTATCCGGGTCCAGCAATTTGGCTAACTCATTGTAAACATAGCCTACATCATTCCCTATAATGACCTGATATTGTCCACCGCTATTCACGGCTCCCATAACACCGTCCAAGGCTTTAATTTCATCTGTTTGTGCCAGTTCCGGCTTACGGAGCGTCATTCGCAACCGAGTAGAGCAATGAATGATACTGTTGATATTATCGTTTCCACCCACTTTATTAAAAATGGCTTGTGCGATATCTTTGTAATTCATGAGTTACACCTTCCTTCTTAAAATAAGGAACAAAAAAAGACCTAAAAAGGGTAGGGAAAAAATATCCTACCCAATCTAGGTCTTGCCTGCCGAACAGTAACACGCCTTTAATTGGATATTGTACTATTCAGTTATTATTATAAGTATTGATTAATTGTTCATTGATTAACTGTTTACATAAAGCAACCCGGGTTTTAAACGCTTACAATTAAAATATAGCACCGACCATCTACAGATGCAACACTTTTCGACAAAGTTCTCTCTATGCAAAAAGATTAGGGGCTATAAAAAGCCCCCATCGCAGTACGTAACTGCGGCGAGGGCCTTTTTTAAAACCATACGACGATCACAGGACCGTCGTCTGTTATGAAGTTGGATTAAGCGTTGAGCACTTTTTCAAACTTGGTTTTGTTCATGCCGGAAATACGTTCTTCTCCGATCAGGGTCAACGGTACGGCGCGAATGCCCATATCCCAAACCTCTTGAGCGAAAGCATCATTGGTTTCAATGTTGCGTTCTTCATATTCGACGCCCTTTTCACTCAAGTAGCTTTTTACTTGACGGCAATGCGGACAGTTTGTAGATGTGTATACAATTGCTTTTTCCATGAATATCACCTCATCATTTATTTTTGTAAATTATATTTATTCATACTTAAACGAATTATTACAGGGCCAGTGCGCTGTGCTCCAGGCTTTCGATGTATTTCTCGCTGTCCATAGCAGCCATGCAGCCACTGCCTGCTGCTGTAATCGCTTGTCTATAGCGTGTGTCCTGCACGTCGCCACAAGCGAATACGCCAGGTACGTTTGTTTCGGAAGTACCAGGATTTACGACGATATAGCCGTTCGCATCCGTTGTGATTTGACCACCCAGGAAGCCAGTATTCGGATGATGACCAATCGCCACGAATACGCCGCTAACTGTAATGATTTCCTCTTTACCTGTTTCATTATTCAATACCTTCAAGCCGGTTACCCCGTTCTCATCAGCAATCACTTCTACAGGAGTACGATTCAGTGCCCACTCAATTTTGCTGTTCGCACGAGCGCGATCCTGCATAATTTTGGAGGCGCGCATTTCTTCACGACGATGCACCAGCGTTACTTTGGAGGCAAAACGTGTCAGGAAATTTGCTTCCTCCAACGCCGAGTCTCCACCACCGATGACAACAATTTCTTTGCCACGGAAAAAGAATCCGTCACATGTTGCACAAGTGCTCACGCCGCGTCCAATGTTGTCCTGCTCACCCGGAATACCCAGGTATTTCGCAGTCGCGCCTGTGGAAATGATCAGCGTATCTGTAACCAGTTCACCCATGCCCTCTACATCCAATGTAAAAGGACGAGCGGCTGTATCGACCTTGTTCACCCAGCCTGTGCGGAATTCAGCACCGAAACGCTCTGCTTGCTTACGCATATTATCCATCAGATCGGGTCCCATGATTCCTTCAGGAAAGCCAGGGAAGTTTTCAACTTCTGTTGTTGTAGTCAATTGTCCGCCCGGTTGTGGTCCTTCAATCACCAGTGGACTCATATTTGCGCGTGCCAGATAAATAGCAGCTGTTAAACCGGCAGGGCCGGTACCTATAATAATGGACTTGTACATATCTTTGTTCCTCCTAAAATATGATAAGAATTATATAGCGAGTTTTCGGTACCGGGAGATGGGCAAATGCATATACTCTAAAAGTAGTTCTGTCAGACGCTCATTCAAAAATGTGGACACCCGGATCTTGCAAAACGATTTACATATTTAATGTCTTTTTATGACTTAGACTGATTCTAAATCCTAATTCCATTATGCGGAAAGAGCTACAAACAGTCAAATGAAGTTTTCATGAAGCGAACCTTAAAGATTAATCAGGTATGGAGGGATTATCCCGATTATGAGCGACGTGTTTGTAGGCAGCCTTATTTCTGCCCTGTCCACCGGGCTCGGTGCCGTGCCCATACTGTTTATGCGTAAAATTACGCACCGTCTTCGTGATGTACTGCTGGCTTATGCCGCCGGGATCATGACTTCTGCATCTGTGTACAACCTCATTCCCGAGGCCATCCATCATTCCAACTGGTTCGTGCTGTCTGCGGGAATTTTACTCGGCTGTCTTGTGCTGCTGGTGATGGAAATGTATATTCCACATGCCGATCTGGAGGACCCGGATTCCAAAACCTTTCATCTGGAGTCCAAATCTTTTCTCATTATCGCGGCTATTACACTACATAATTTGCCCGAGGGACTTTCCGTTGGAGTCAGCTATGCGAGCGAAACTCAAAATCTTGGCAATCTCATTGCCTTTTCCATCGGCCTGCAAAATGCCCCGGAAGGCTTTATCGTCGCGCTATTCCTCGTGAATCAAAACATTGGCCGCTTCAAGGCATTGGGCATCGCTACCCTCACCGGAGCCGTGGAAATCATTACGAGTCTGATCGGATTTTATTTGAGTAGCTGGGTTAACGGACTGGTACCTTACGGCCTTGCTTTTGCCGCCGGAGCCATGATGTTTATCGTCTACAAGGAGCTAATTCCTGAAAGCCACGGGGACGGCAACCAGCGTATCGCAACCTTCTCTTTTATCCTCGGTCTGATTACGATGATTGGTCTAACCGAATGGCTATAGCTGTGTATCACAAAAAGGCAGCCCATGCTGGAGCTCCGTGTGTTTAAGTATGATATTTACGGTATCCACGTTGGTCGGGGCTACCGTCAATATGACGATGCCTTTATCAATTGCTACCGGAATCGCACTGGCGGGACTGCTGTTCTCCCTGTTCTTGCGGCGGTCTATACCTCGTCGGAGGTAAACCTGCAACATGATAGGCTGGCACGCAAAAAAAGGAGCATCCACCCCTGTCCTTTAAGGGATGTGAATGCTCCTTCTTATTTATCATCTTAAGATCATGATCTTATTTATTTTATGACCGCAGCAAGCGCAAGCCGTTCAAAATCACAAGCAACGTGCTGCCCTCATGCCCGATGACGCCAAATGGCAGAGCTATATCTTGCACAAAGTTGCTAATGACGAGCAATAAAATGACGCTGACGGCGAAGATCATATTTTGCTTGACCACTCGCTGTGCCTTTCGTGCCAGCGCTACCGTCGGGGCAATCTCTTCGATGCCATCGTTCATCAGCACCACATCTGCGACCTCCAGTGCGGCTCCGCTGCCGTGCATACCCATGCCCAGCCCGACCGTTGCGCCAGCCAGCGCCGGAGCATCATTCACACCGTCACCGACCATGACGACATGCCCGTACTGCTCCCGCAGCATGCGAATATGGCTGACTTTGTCCTCTGGCATCAGACCAGCGTATACTGCATCAACTCCGGCCTGCGCCGCGATCACGGCGGCGGTTTCCGGGCGATCTCCGGTCAGCATGACGACCCGGATGCCTTGCGCTTGCAGGCGTCTCACCGCCTCCTGCGCCTGTGGCCGCAGCTCGTCGCGCAATGCCAGCATCCCGGCAATCCGGTCATCCGCGAGGATAATGGATACGGTTTTGCCCTCAGCTTCCAGTCGGGCACGTGTTTCCACCCATTCCGGCTCTGCCAGCGGACTAGCGTGATCCAGCGCATCCGTGCGCCCGATTTTCCATCTCATCCCGTCTACCATGCCCTCCATTCCCCATCCGGTCAGGGACTGTACTTGCTCCACTGCGGGAAGCTCTCGCTGCCCCAATTCGGCGTCCGCTTTGGCTACAATCGCTCGTGCCAACGGATGCATGGAGTAGCTTTCTATTGCCGCAACAATGCGTAACAGCTCATCGGCATCGTAGCCTGTGGCGGTAATCCAGTCAGTTACAACAGGCGACCCGATGGTCAGCGTACCTGTTTTGTCAAAGGCGACGACAGATGTCAGCGCCATATTTTCCACATGCGCACCACCTTTGAACAGGATGCCCCGACGGGCACGGTTGGAAATAGCCGACAGCATTACTGGCATAATGGACGACACGAGTGCGCATGGTGAGGCCACAACGAGAAATACCATTGCCTTGTAAAACGCCGCTGCCCACGTCCAGCCCAATACCATTGGCGCACCTGCAATAACGATCAGCGTGACAGCAACAACAATTCGGGCGTAAATCGACTCGAACCTTTTGATAAATCGTTGGGAATCGGGGACCTCTGTCTGCGCTTCCTCCACCATACGGATGATTTTTGAAAATAGAGTGCCTTCGGAGGATTGGCTTACCTCCACATACAGGACGCCTTCGCCGTTAATGGTGCCAGCATATACCTCGTCACCCGCCGCTTTGTTCACCGGAATGGACTCCCCGGTAATAGATGCCTGATTTACCGCCGAAACACCCTTGGAAATCCGGCCATCCGCCGGAATCAGTTCGCCCGGCTTCACCAGCAGCAAATCACCCGGCAGCAGTTGCTCAATGCCGACCATCTCCGTCCCCTCGCGGGACAGACGCAAAGCCGTTTCCGGCTTCAACGCCATCAGCTCGGAAATATCCTTGCCGCTGCGCTCGGTGGTATAGCTCTCCAGCGCACCGCTGAGTGCAAAAATGAAGATCAGCATTGCTCCTTCATTCCAGTAGCCAATAGCCGCTGCTCCCAATGACGCTGCGATCATGAGCAGATTGACATCCAGATCACGTTCACGGATCAGCGTCTCAATGCCTTCTCTGGCTTTAGACCAGCCACCCAAGGCGTAGGAAACCACATACAGGATGACCGCCAGCCATTGCGACCAATGCGAGACGCCCCACGCCATCAGCATAAGCGTTCCACTGCCCAGGGCAGCCTGCATCTCCTTGTTTTTCAGCATGCTTTTGAGCTGGAATTGTGGCTTGCGATTCGGGCCCGGCCGTCCGCTGCCACTTTTTTTTGAAAGTATCTGATTAGAGGGAGACAATTTCTTTTGAAGTTGTTGAACTGCTTGCATCATGTCACGTTCCTTTCCGTTTTTTGTTCGTTGTACTGAATCTCATTGAGAATGATATCCATTGTTAAGTGCCTTAAAATAGCACATGCTGCTTCGGGAAGCCCGAAGCAGCATGTTTAGCAATGAGAATGATAATCATTTTTGCGTATATACAATTATTTTGGTTTAGAGAAACTTTTGTTTTATTATAACCCTTTTCTTTTCCGATTGTAAACAGGAATTTACCCCAGTGCCTTGATGCCGAAGCTGAGCTTCGGAGACGTTCGCCAAGCGACCTTCATAGATCCAACGATAGATGGCTTTCCAGCACATGATGGACCTGCCTTCCTGCCTGAATCGTCCCACAACCTGCTCAGGCGACCCTGTCGCATGCAGCTTCTTTTCGATTTGTGCAGCCTGTTCTTGGGTCCATTTCCCCTTCGGTACCGAAGCTTTGCGACGATGCTCGTAAGCTCGCCGTGGACAAGAAAACCAGCTAATAGTTGTCAAACTACAGTGTGGAAAATATTCTAAAAACTGATATACTGTTTTTTGAGCATAACAAATAATCCTTCATTGGCGTGAAGGATTATGGATAATTGCGGGAATTAAATGTGGTAGGGTTGGTCTTTATTAAGGATGGCGCAAACAATCACAACCACCTTGTAGGGCTTGTCCTCTTTTTCTTTTCATATCATAATAATCCTTTAATCTACTATTTCTTCCACCACGTAGTCCGCATTGAACGGCTAAATATAGAGCTCTTCGAAGTCTTTTTGATCCTCGCTTCGTTATCCGATTTCTAGAGGCCGTATACTTACCCGAACTGTAGACACTTGGATCAAGACCTGCGTAGGCAACAAGTTGTTTAGCACTCCTAAATTGACGGGCATCTCCGATCTCCGCTATGATCGCCGAAGCAAGTTTGTCGCATGAACCGTGGCGCGATTTACCGCCGCTTCTGACAAGCACATGATCTTTTTCCACAGAATAAAGTAATATTTTACTTAGCCTGGTAGGAGAGGGCGTTATTAAAACTCCAAATTTTTATTGCTCCCCTTCCCGTTTACATCTGCACAAAATCCGTATTTCTTTTAATTTACTAAAATTAATTTTATCGTAATAACTCCGCTAGAGGCAACCAGAAGCTTTCGAACACGGTATTACATACCAATGGAAGCTCGTTTCACCTTGATATTATGAATTAACTCGAATTTATCTTTTTATTCTCGGCAGAAGTGTCGCCGGAATTAGCGCCAGTGCAGAGAAGGCAATCGACCAGATAAACGCATGATCGAACGCAACAGCTACAGCTGTCGGGTCATGTGACATGACAGAATTAAACTCGTTCTGCAAAATAATAGCGATAACCGATGCGCCAAAGGCGCCGCCGATTTGCTGCATAATACGAGTGGTGCTGCTGGCATGCGGGATTTGCTTCGAAGACAGGCCAATATAGGCGGAAGCCATGACCGGCAGAAACACAGCCCCTAATCCTGCCCCCCGCACGATCATTGCTACGCTCAAATAATAATAGCTCGTATCCGCGCTAAGTTGTGTAAATGGCCAGGTTCCAAGCAAGGTAAGCATGGTTCCGACAAGAACGACGGGTCTCGAACCGATCTGATCCGTTAGTTTGCCGGCAAGCGATCTTGTCAGCAGCATCCCGACCCCTTGCGGCACGAGCAGCAGACCGGATATAAGCACGGATTCGCCGCGGACTTGCTGGAAGTATAACGGCAGCAGAAGCATCGCCCCGTAGGTGGTCAGGCCGGATAAAAAGAGCAGTATCGTGGATACGGCTAAAGAACGCACCCGGAACAGCCTAACATCAAGCAACGCTTCGTTTCCTTTGCGAAACGCATAAACGACAAACACAGCCAAAAGTGCTAAACCCGCTAAAACGGGAACGAGAACCGCGACATGGCCGAAACCGTGGTTGGAGCTTACTTCTCCAAGACCGCAAATAATGAGAACGATGGCCGGGGAAAGCAGCATCAGTCCCAGCAGATCCAGCCGCAACGTTCGGGTTTCGCGCTCTTCATTGGGCAGCCCCTTCCACGCCATAATGATGGCAATGATGCAGAGTGGAATATTTACCAGAAAAATCCATCTCCAGTTCAGATGATTAATGATGAGGCCTCCCAGCACTGGCCCCAAAATCGGTCCAAGCAGCGCCGGCAAACCGACCGTGGCCATCCCTTTGCCCATATTTTGCCCTCCGAAGGCACGTACTCCCAAGGTCTGCATAATCGGCATCAGCAATCCCCCGCCGATCCCCTGTATGGTACGGAAAAAAATCAGGCTCTCCACGTTCCACGCCAAGCTACATAGAACAGAACCAAGCAAGAACATGCCAAGTGAAAAAATCCACATAGACTTGCACCCAAATCGCTCCATCGCCCAGCCGGTGATGGGAATGACCATGCCAAGCGCAAGCAGATAACTGGTCATAACCCATTGAATGGTCGACACCGAGGTATTAAATTCCCGAACCAGCGTATCAATAGCAACATTGGTTATCGTCGTGTCGAATAGCGGGGCCAGAATACCGACCATTAGAATCCACATCATTTTCTTCGCGGCCGCCTGCTGTTCAGCCGATTCAAGCGTTTCGGAACTTTGTATTTGCAAGTTGAAACCTCCCTTTGATCGTGCAAATAAGAAACTATGAGTTTCTTATTTGCATTTATGATATACTATCGCTATATGAAACGCAACGAATTTTTTTAAGGAGTATGAGAACAATATGTCCAATTCTCAACACCAAGATAAATTGAAAAGCAGACGCAGAGGCAAAGAACTGGAAGCGGCTATACTACAAGCGGTATGGGAAGAGTTGAAAGAACGAGGATATTCTAATCTTACGATGGATGGAGTGGCGGAACGGTCGGGAACAAGCAAAGCCGTACTTTACCGGCGATGGGCCAACCGCGCTGAGATTGTATTGGCGGCGATCCAGGCACGCGTCCCCCTGCCGCTGGAGGAGGTGCCCGATTACGGGAATTTGAGAGATGATGTTTGCGGCGTGCTTAGATTGATGAATCAGAACATTATCGAAGTGATGATGAAGGCTTTCTATGGGCTCGTAACGGAAATCGGGGCCATGCCGCTTGCATCCGTGCTATTCCCCGAAGGACGTCATAACAGGACAATGACAATAGTGCTACAGCGAGCCGTTGACCGAGGAGAGGTATCGGCCGAAACCGTTACGCCCCGGATGCTTACTTTGCCAGGAGATTTGGCCCGCAATGAGTTAATACTTTATAATAGGCCAATGTCTGAGCAGACGATTGCTGAGATTGTGGACGAAGTGTTTTTGCCACTTGTGTTAAAGCGGTGATTACCAATTCCGCCCCTTGTATGCAGGGGAATCCGTTCATTTTGAGTAATTCGGGTTAATCGGTTCCGGGAGCAAAAGAAGGCCCGACCAACTTAGATCAAGTTAATTCGGAACCTTCGGATTATCTTTCACTCCATTTATGATTTTGCCGGATCAAGTTGAAGCTCCAGCGCTCCTGACCACCGTCCGGACGGAGCGAGCCGCTGAAGCTTCTCCGCCGTATTCTCCTGAGGAAGTGGTATATACAATAAAATTTTTAGCTCGGGAAACTCGGCCGGCATTAGTGTCGTCGGTCGCAGGGACAGTTTTCCTGCAACAGGATGATTCAGTTCTTTATGGCCGGTATGTGCGATCCGGATATCGTGCAGCGGCCACCATTCCCCAAATTCCGGACTGGCTTCGCTTAATTCGTGGCTGAATTCCCTGAACCATGGATCATCCGCAAACTGATCACTGCTCGCCCGAAACAAAGCCAGACATT
Source organism: Paenibacillus maysiensis (assembly GCF_000520815.1). Taxonomy (GTDB): domain Bacteria; phylum Bacillota; class Bacilli; order Paenibacillales; family Paenibacillaceae; genus Paenibacillus; species Paenibacillus maysiensis. The sequence goes on from NZ_ASRY01000196.1 coordinate 24,824, forward strand.
TCCGCGCTTCCCTCTCCCAATGCACGAGAAGCTGGCGCTGTGAAGGATGAGTGAACAGGTACCAGACCAAATTGCGATCCCGTCCGGTAAGCTTCCCATAATCGGCAAACACCTCGCTTGCAGCTTCGTTCCAGGCCACATAGTTCCACCTGCGGTCCACGGCGTATGCAGGGCACCACCCCCAGGAATCCAATATGCCTTGTAGTACGGGATCATACGTCGGTCCCTGGTTTGGAAGCTCGCGGGCGGCCGGATCTATTGCAAGATCGAACATATGTCTGCGCTCCACCCAGTCCAGCTGCAGCGCCCGGGCTACGCTGTCCAGCACCTGCGGCGAAACGTTAATATCGCGCCCTTGTTCCAGCCAGGTGTACCAAGAAACACCGACGCCAGCAACCTGCGCGAGCTCCTCTCTTCTTAACCCAGTAGTTCTTCGTCTTCCTCCTGTGGGAAAGCCATATTCCTGCGGGTCAAGCCGCTCTCTTCGCGTCCTTAAAAAATCCCCTAGCTCAACTCGACGACTGTTCTTGCTCAGATTAATCAACTCCTTTACCGCAAAGTAATCCCCGGTTAATTTGGGAAATGCCGTTCCATTCTAACTGGTGTTATTACACCTATGATAAATAAGCTCCTCGTTATCCCTTTGACACCCGTGTCATAATCATAACATAGCACACGCCATGCTGTGCAGAAACAAAAGAACTCAAGGAGAGATGTAAGATGCAATATCGGAAATTAGGAAAAAACGGACCAGTCATTTCGGTGATCGGCTTCGGCGCTTGGGCCATCGGCGGAGGAAATTGGAATTACACCTGGGGTAATCAGGAAGATCGGCTATCGCATAACAGCATCCGCACGGCGCTGGATGCAGGGATTAATTTCTTCGATACGGCTGCAGTTTACGGCTTGGGCCACTCCGAAGAAGTGATCGGCAAAGCGCTGAAAGGCGACCGCGATAAAGCGGTCATCGCCACCAAATTCGGCCTCGTTTGGGATGAACAGGGCAATGTCTCGCGCAACGGCACCTATGCGTCGATCCTTCGCGAGGTCGAGGCTTCCCTGCGCCGTCTCGGCACCGACTATATTGACCTGTATCAAATGCACTGGCCGGATACGGACGCCAAAGCGTCGGTAGAGGAAACGATACGCGCCCTTGAAAAACTGCTGCAGGACGGTAAAATCCGCTATGTCGGAGTCAGCAATTTTCCAGTTGCGCTACTGGAAGAGGCCTTGAAGATCCGGCACGTAGATTCCTTACAGCCGCCCTACTCCATTCTGGCCGCGGATGCGGAGAAGGAACTTCTCCCCTACAGCCAGAAACAAGGCATCGGCGTGATTGCCTATAGCCCGCTAGCCTCGGGTCTACTCTCCGGAAACTACAACGCGGACACCCGATTTGACAAACAGGATTGGCGCTCCAAGTCCCCATCCCATTCCGGAGAAGGCTTCAAGCAAAATATCGCGGTAGTCGGGCAGCTCAAAGAAGTGGCGGCGGACCTCGGCATTACAGTCGCCCAACTGGCCCTCGCTTACGTCCTGGCTCATCCGGCTTTAACGAGCGCGCTCGTCGGCGTCCGCAAGCCTGAACATATCCTGAAGTCGCTGCCGGCCGTGGATGTTAAACTCGACGATGCCGTGCTGGCTAAGATTCGGACCATTGCAGCGAGCGCCGCAAGAATCGAGATGCCGATAAACGAGTAAACCGGCAAATACAACGCAGATACCTATCTGCGTTGTATTTGCTGTGCATAAAAATTATTACAGAAACAGGAAACGACGAAGCTTCGGTAGTAGCATCAACCTGTGACATCGCGACACATACCACACATATGTGCTATTAAATAAAAAATCGAAGAGGTTTTTGTGTTATTGTTTCCCGTTAGCTGAATGTCATTATAGTATTTCTGGAATTAGAATACCAGTATTTATAATGTTTTCATATTACTTAAATATAATTACTTTATATAGGCATAATATTTTTTCTTCTATTCTTTCTGATATTATAAGTGACGGATTGTAAAAACGAATCCTTAAATTACAGACTTTATTTCTTCCCATCACCAAGAAAAAAGGATATCCGCGCAACAGCGCAGATATCCTTTCTATACAGCTTAAGCATCTTTTATGAAATGAAATTCGCGTTACATTCGGGGCTACAAGGGAAAATGCTGTACTTGGTTATGCGAGGTGTTGGGACCATATTCCCCCTCTAGGCCTTGCAGCAATGCGTAACGTGCAGCCGCAAGGCGCGCGGCGATAGCCCCCGTTTCCGGGCAAATGATGCCAGTCAGCCTGCTTGCCCATATTCCGGCTCCATCCAATAGCGTATGGACTTCGTCAAACGCAGCCCATACGGGGAGTTTGGGCTTCACGCCCCGGATGGCCTGCGTCATGCGTTCTATCGTATCGCTCGTCCCCTCATGACCGCCGACAGACAGATCGGACAGATCCGCGTCCACATCATATGAAGGAAACCGCGTAGCTTCCAAAATCACCGCATCGGCAAATCGTGCCATATCTGCGGCCTGAGCCGCCTGCTTGATCTGTTCCGCTTTCACTTCCGGCAGAAGATTGGCGCTGCCAGATTCATGAAACTGTTTGACCTGCCCGTTCCATGTTTGGCTGACGTTGAGCTTGGAGGACGCATCCACCGTCAAAAGCACGCCTACCTGATATGGAATGCACCGCAGGCGGCCGCATAAGGTCTGCTCCGCAACGCCGTCGATCCAGTCACGGGTTGCCCGGAATTGGTTCACGTCAACCGGATTGCGCACCACAATCTCTAGCTGCGGTTCTCCCCCCTGCTGTACACTTCGCAACGCTGCACGCAGTAGCGCCTCCAACTGCATATCTTGCAGGCTTCCGATGCCCACCACGTTGTTCTGTTCGATCAGGGCGATCGTGAGCGGCAATCCGTTTAGAGACTCGAACAAGCCTTCATATTCTGTTTCCAGCAGCCCGATAATTCGCCGGGATAGATGCTCACACAATCCGGGCAAGCCAGATGCCTGATTAAAGGCTTTGTACGTGTCTGATGGACGGGAGCCTGGAATAAGGAGGGGGGCTTGCTCCCCGTCAGGACCATGAATCGTATGCCCGGACTCCGCCGCGTCCAGATAGGCACGGCATAATTCAGCCACACGGCTGGACGACTGCGACAAGGGGCCGTGCAGAAGACTATAGCCATCAAGCTTGCCCATACTTACTCCTATCGCTGACTCCTTGCTTGTATAATTCACATGGGCAGGATCATCCGCATAGATACGTATGAATGTACGCCTGTATTCATCACTCCATTCCAGCAGTCTGGTCATCGCTTCCCTGTCATCGTTGCCCTTATTCAGCAGCGTTTCCCCAATTAGCTCGGAGTTCGCAGCCAGCAACGCCTCCTCTTGACTGATTATGCCCTGTTCGGCTAATCCGACCAGCCAGCCCAGCGGGTCTTCCTCCTGAGAGGCAGATACTTCACTGCACCCTGCGAGCACCGACTCGATAGCCAGCCTTTGTGCAGCAGCGGCCTCACTCCCCGACTCGGGGTCTTCGCAATCCCGGCTGTTTTTTTCACTCAACAGTTCTGCGAATACATGCATCAGTTTAGCCTCCATGCTACAAATCCATCCTTTCTCCCGTCAGCAAGTTGGCACACACGAATTTGAGTATTCCCACCATAAAAGAGAACGCTTACTTATTAGACGGCAACAGAATTCAAATGAGACTTACCTGTAAGGTCCCTCTACCTTAACGTATTAGGCGCACCCCACATTTATACATATCTGTAGAACGATCGGAAAACATAGATTCAACCGCAGCATTGAGCTCAAAAAAGCCCCCGGATCTCACAGGATGAATACATCCGATGATAAGCCGAGGGCACTGATTTTTTTATTCGAAAGAACGTACCTTCAGTACACGCATAACATTTAGTACGGCTAGCAGTGTTACGCCCACATCGGAAAATACAGCCTCCCACATAGTAGCAATACCGAAGGCACCCAACGTGAGAAACACGACTTTGACACTGAGCGCAAATATAATATTCTGCCATACGATACGGCGTGTACGCTTGGCGATATGAATCGCTGTAACCAGTCTCGAAGGCTCGTCGTTCATGATCACGATATCCGCTGCCTCAATCGCGGCATCTGAACCCAAACCGCCCATCGCTACACCTACATCTGCCAGCGCCAGCACAGGGGTATCATTAATCCCGTCGCCCACGAACAAAATCTTGTCGCCCGCTTTTTTACTTGCAGACAGCTGTTCAATCGCTTCGGCTTTATGCTGGGGTAACAGCTCTGCACGTACTTCGTCCAGACCCAACTGTCGTCCTACCGCCTCTCCAACCGTCCGGTTGTCACCTGTCAGCATGATCGTTTTCACTATACCCAGCTTTTTCAGTGAAGCAATCGTTCGTGCCGAGTCCTCTTTGACCTCATCCGAAATCAGGATGCATCCGGCATACGTTCCGTCTACAGCCACATGAACGACCGTTCCTTCATCAAGTGTTCCTGCGCGTTGTGCGTCGTTAAAAATGACTTGCTCCCGCGCCATCAGCTTCGCATTCCCGGCCAATACCAGACGACCATCTATGTGTGCCTGAATCCCATGACCGGAAATCTCACTATATTGCTGAACCCGCTCGGCTTGAAGCTTCTCACCATAGGATTCACGCAGAGAAGTGGCAATAGGATGTGTGGAGTGCAGCTCAGCCAAAGCGGCCGTTTCCAGCAAGCTTTCCTTCGTAAATTCCCCGGCAGGATAAATTCCCGTTACACGGAAAACCCCTTTAGTGAGTGTACCTGTTTTATCAAAAACAGCATATTTTACATGGTTCAGTGCTTCAAGGTAGTTCCCGCCTTTAATCAGCACACCTGAACGAGAGGCTGCCCCGATTCCGCCAAAGAAGCCCAACGGAATGGATACGACCAGCGCACATGGACAAGAAATGACGAGGAAAACAAGTGCACGATATACCCAATCTGCAAACAGCGCCCCCGGTACGACGAGCGGTGGAACGACTGCCAGCAGCAACGCAACGATAACCACAACAGGAGTATAGTATCTGGAAAACTTGGTGATAAACTTTTCAGTAGGCGCTTTTTTGGCGCTCGCATTTTGCACCAGCTCCAAAATTTTGGAGACTGCCGATTCGCTGAATTCCTTGCTAACCTCTACAGTTAAAAGTCCGTTTGTATTTATAAATCCGCTCATCACACTGCTTCCCGGCTCCACGGTACGAGGCACGGATTCACCCGTCAACGCCGAGGTATCCACATGCGATTTTCCGTCTACAACTTTACCATCCAGTGGAATCTTCTCGCCCGGCTTGATTACAATCAGATCACCTACGCGCACATCCTCGGGTGACACACGACTTACGGAATCAGTTGTCTTCAGGTTGGCATAGTCCGGTCGAATATCCATAAGGTCGCTGATGGATTTGCGCGAACGATTGACCGCGACCCCCTGGAATAGCTCACCGATTTGATAAAAGAACATGACAGCTACGCCTTCCGGATATTGCCCAATTGCAAATGCGCCAACCGTTGCCACCGTCATCAGGAAATACTCGTCAAAAGCCATTCCCCGCACCAGACTGCGAACAGCCTGCAAGACTACATCTCCGCCGACAATGATATATGCCAGTAAAAACAGTGCCAGCTTGCCTAGGCCCTCTACAGGCAACCACCAGGCAACTGCCGCAACGACTGCACCGATAGCCAAGCGTGCAATCATCCGGCGCATACCGGCCGTACCATGATCGTGGGTATGCCCTGCGTGGCTGTCATCCCCGTGCGAATGTGAATGAGTATGTGTAGCATCACCATGATCATGCGCATGTTCGCCATGGTGGTGCCCTTCATGGCTATGAGTATGACCTGTGTGGCTGTGAGCTCCATATTGTTGGCCGTTCTCGGGCGTAAGTCCTTCACCATGCTGATGACTATGGGTGCGCTCCCCTGAAGTGCCTGCCTGTGCTGCACCCGCCACACTGCGATGGTTCTCACTCGAGCGTCCACGTGCGCTTTTTGCGATCATACGGACGTGAGGCTCCAGTCTGTGAACCTTCTGTTCCGTTTGACGAAGAATCTCCTCTTTTTGATCCGGACTTGCTGTCATCGTCAATGTTTTCGTCACAAAATTGACCGAGCAATCAAGTACACCTTCTATTTTACCGACTCCATTTTCAATCTTCAGAGCACAGTTGGCGCAATCCAAGCCTTCCAAAATCCATTCGTGCCGTTCCGTTCTTTTCAGAGCATCCATAATCATTGGCCTCCAATTAGCTATACATGAGCAACTGTTCATGTATTATTTATTATGGCCATTATATTCAGGATCAGGGTCAAAAGTCAATGACAATAGCCTCTTTTCGCCAAAAAAACTCCGCTTCCCCAGACAAACACCAAAAGAGCGCCATTCGCTGGCGCCCTGCTTTTTCTATCCAACAATCATTGATGTGAAATGTGCTGGTGGGTCTGCAAAAATATCTGCTCCACATGATTATCATCCAGCGAATAAAACACCGTTTTACCTTCCTTGCGCCGCTTGACGATCCGCAGATTGCGCAAATAACGAAGCTGATGAGATACGGCAGATTGCCCCATATTCAATACCTGGGTCAGATCATGTACACACAGCTCCTTCTGAGCCAAAGCGTAGATTAGCTTGATCCGTGTCGGATCACCCAAGGCTTTGTACAGCTCCGACATTTTGTATGCGATGGAATCCTCAACAAGGGAAGATTTTATGCGCTCGATTTCCTGATCTGAACCGTGACAAGCCGGCTCACAATCCAAAGCTTCCGTTTCAGAATTCATCCTTTTCACCCCGTGTATTTCGACTTGATGCTCCTATTATAGCAAATTCGTAGAATTTACGAATAGCTTATATTGCAGCTTGCCCTGTAACAGAAAACTTCCAAGTCTCAATGCCTGCCTAACGCTATAGCTTTACACTACATAAAGCTTAATTCAACGTCTTTAATACTTCATCACTGTAGGGGATAATTTCTTCTATCCGTTGATCACGTAACTTCACCGCAAACGCCGGATCAACCAGCAAAGCCCGTCCAACCGCAACCAGATCAGCTTCCTCTCGTTCTACTTGCCCCACGAGTTGTTCTAATCTTGCCTCTACACTACTGGATTGATCGGTTTGACGATTATTATTTTTTTCCAAATCACTTAAAAAGGCCTTCTCCAAACCAATCGAGCCCACAGTGATAACTGGCTTGCCTGTTATCTTTTTGGTCCAAGCTGCCAGGTTTAGATCAGACCCTTCAAATTCCGGTTCCCAAAAACGGCGGCTTGAGCAATGGAATACATCCACCCCGGCCTTCACTAATGGAGTGAGAAACTGTTCCAGTTCCTGTGGTGTTTGGGCCAGTTTTTCTTCATAATGGTACATCTTCCACTGGGAGAATCGCAGTACAATTGGGAAATTCGGCCCCACTGCACGACGACAAGCCTCAATGACCTCCACTGCAAACCGAGTACGCTGGGCCAAATTGCCTCCGTATTGATCGGTACGCTTGTTGGTTTTGTCCCAGAAAAACTGATCCATTAAATAGCCGTGTGCACCATGAAGCTCAATGCCGTCAAAACCCACTCGCTGGGCATCGGCAGCGGCCTGAGCATAAGCTGAGATAATATCCGTAATCTCCGCCTGCGTCAATGGCTCAACCACCTTTTCACCAGCGGGAGAAATACCGGACGGACCGACAGGCAATGCCTCGGGATTCGGTTGGTTATCCGCACCTATTTTACGGGCCGTACCCACATGCCAGAGCTGCGGTATAATCTTGCCACCCGCCGTATGGACCTCCTCGACGACCTTCGCCCACCCCTTCAATCCCTCGCCATAAAAATTAGGAATGCCCGTATGCTCTACGGCTGCGGGATGATTAATAGCAGTACCCTCCGTAATAATCAACCCGACTGCATTTTCCGCACGGCGACGATAATAAGCGGCAACCTCAGGGCCTGGGATACCTTGAGGAGAAAAATTCCGTGTCATTGGAGCCATAACGATCCGATTGGGAAGAGATAAATTACCTACCTTAAAAGGTTTAAATAGTATGTCTGTATTCATTATTTTCATCCTCCGCTCTCAACTAGTGTTATCATTTTCATTCTACTGCTATACAATTCCATTTTACACATATGTAAACTTAAGTTCAAACAGCCACAGTTTATAATTCCAATATGCTACACACAAAAAAAGAGGAAGCGGCTCTATGTCCGCTTCCTCTAATCTAATTAGTTTGTACTTATTAGTGTGCTACCATGTTGTATTCCATAATCCATACAGAACCACCAACAATGGTCAACAGGATAACTACCCCGAAAATCAAAGTCATGACATTCCAGCGTGGTCCATTGCTTTCACGAATGTGCATGAAGAAGAAAAGCTGAACCAGAAATTGCAGCACTGCCGCGGCTAAAATAACAACCATGGTCGAAGTGCGGCTCAACATATGATTCATAACCACACCGAGAGGAATGATGGTCAGTACGATGGACAGAATAAACCCGATAACATAGGATTTCACTGAACCGTGAGAATCATCATGACCATGCGAACCCGCTCCTGTTTGATGCTGTGCCATCTACATCACCCCCATCAAATAGACGACTGTCAGCAAGAAGATCCAGACAGCGTCCAAAAAGTGCCAGTACAAGCTCAATGCCGAAACTTTTCCCTTCGTCTCTGGTGTAAGCCCGCGTTTTTTCAACTGGAACATGAGTCCAATCATCCAAACCAGACCTAACGAAACGTGAAGTCCGTGCGTTCCGACCAAAGTGAAGAATGCCGACAAGAACGCACTCGTTCCAAAATTGGCTCCTTCGTGTACCAACTCAACAAACTCGTAAACCTCAAAACCGATAAAACCAAGACCCAGGATCGCCGTCACGATTAACCAGTTGATTAATCCCTTCATGCTTCCTTTGTTCATGGCCAACACAGCCAGACCACTTGTGAAGCTGCTCGTGAGCAAGAGGAACGTTTCAATAATAACGCCCGTCATGTTAAACAGCTCTGCGCCACCCGGTCCTCCGGCTGTGTTGTTCCGAAGGACGACGAAGGTTGCGAACAAGGTACCGAACAGGATTACGTCCGTTATGAGGAAGATCCAAAAACCAAGCATCTTCAATTCTTGCGGATCGTGATGCCCGTGGTCATGATCATGGCTTTGATGTGCTGTAGCTTGTGCCATTATACAGACCCCCTTATTGCCGCTTCCGTGCGTTTTACTTCATCCGCAGGGATATAGTAGTCGCCATCATAAGAGAAGAACGAACGGCAAATCATACAAATTGCCACACCGATCAGCCCTGGAATATAGAAGAACGACCATCCGAATACGAACCCGAAACCTGCAATGAAAAAGAATACCGACATAATGAATGGAATCGCCGAGTTTTTCGGCATATGAATCGCTTCAATCGGCGGTTGCTTTCTGAAAATACCTTTTGCACGTTTATCTTTTTCTGCCCACCAGTCATCACGTTCTTCTACTTGCGGAATGGTAGCAAAATTGTATTCCGGTGCAGGTGAAGGAATCGACCATTCCAACGTATGACCACCCCAAGGGTCGCCAGTTGTATCCTTCAGCTTGCGGAAATTCTTGATACCCAGAAGAATTTGAAGAACCTGGAACAAGAATCCAATTCCCATCAGGAATGCCCCAACGGTAGAAACCATGTTAAGCGGCTGCCAGCCGGTATCCCAGCCGTAAGTGCTCAGACGACGCGTCATACCCATCAGACCGAGAGAATATTGCGGAATAAAGCATACATAGAAACCGATATTCCAGAACCAGAAAGCCCATTTACCAGGCGTTTCAGGCAATGTGAAACCGAACATTTTAGGCCACCAATAGTACAGACCTGCCAAGTAACCGAACACTACACCACCAATCAGAGCGGAGTGAAAGTGAGCGACCAGGAAGTAACTGTTATGGAACTGGAAGTCTGCAGGTGCTACAGACAACATTACGCCCGTCAAACCAGCAATCAAGAAGTTCGGAATAAACGCAATTGCCCACATCATAGGTGTTTTAAATGTGATCTTACCCCGATACATCGTGAACAGCCAGTTAAATACTTTAACCCCTGTCGGTATTGCGATAACCATCGTCGAAATGGCAAAGAATGCATTAACATCTGCGCCTGATCCCATCGTGAAGAAGTGATGCGCCCAGGTGAAGAAGGACAGGATAGCAATTATGAACATGGCGTAAACCATGGATTTGTAGCCAAACAATTTCTTTTTGGAGAATACGCTGATGACCTCGGAATAAATACCGAAGGCAGGCAATACTACGATGTATACCTCAGGGTGACCCCACATCCAAACCAGGTTGATATACATCATCGGGTTACCGCCAAAATCAAGGGTAAAGAAGTGTCCTCCTCCGAAACGGTCAAGGAATAGCATAGCTAAAGTAACCGTCAGAATCGGGAACGCGAAAATGACAATAACACATGTTGAAAATACGGACCACGTAAAGACAGGCATTTTCATCCAGGTCATACCAGGTGCGCGCATTTTAATAATAGTAACAATAAAGTTGATACCCGTAGCCAATGAACCTATACCAGAAATCTGAATACCCCAGATATAGAAGTTCTGGCCGACGCCGGGGCTAAATTGCAATTCTGAAAGCGGTGGATAACTCAACCACCCTGCATCTGGCGAACCGCCGATAACGAAGGACAGGTTGAACAGCATCGCTCCCATAAAGAAAAGCCAGAAGCTCAGTGCGTTCAAGAAAGGGAACGCTACGTCGCGCGCACCAATTTGAAGAGGTACCGCGATATTAAACAAACCAAACATCAATGGCATCGCCATAAACAAGATCATGATCGTGCCGTGTGTTGTAAAGATCTGATTGTAATGCTCAGGATGCAGCAGTGTAACATCCGGTGTAGCAAGCTGAACACGCATCAACAATGCATCCACGCCTCCGCGGAATAGCATCAAGATGGCTGCGAGGATATACATAATACCGACTTTTTTATGGTCAACGGTAGTCAACCAGTTTTTCCAAAGCCAGCCCCATTTTTTGAAATAAGTGAGCACAAACACGATTCCGATCATCGCAAGAGCAATGGAAACGTCCGCTCCATAAATCATCGGATCTCCAGTGACGAAGAAAGTGGATGCAAACTCTTTTATTTTATCAAGCATTGGGGGCCTCCTTCCCTATATTCATTTAATTGTGTCCGCTCATATTCATATGACTCATGTCCAGTGCAGTTTCATCTTCTGTGCCGTGCTTGGAAGAACCTTTAGTGGATGTTCCCTCTCCATGACCTGCATGTGGGTTAGAAGCACCATCTACTACATACTTGGTTACGATATCCTGGAACAATCCGTCTGGAATCGAAGAATACTCATCAGGCTGGGACAGACCTGGTTTGGCAAGCGCCAAATAGCCATCCTTCGTCAGCGGCTTAGACTGCTTTTTAATGTTAGCGACCCAGTTTTTATACTCTTCATCCGACTGAACCTCTACATCAAAGCGCATTTGTCCAAAATGCTCACCACTGAAGTTTGCACCCGAACCAAAGTAAGTTCCTTCCTGATCGGCCTGCAAATGCAGCTTCATAGCCATGCCTGACATGGTGTAGATCTGACCGCCCAATTGCGGAATCCAGAACGAGTTCATTGGGGCGTCGGCAGTCAGTTCAAAACGGACCGGAACACCTTTAGGAATGTGAATTTCATTGACTGTAGCAATACCTTCTTCCGGATACATAAAGAGCCATTTCCAGTCCAGTGCAGTTACTTGGATGGTTACAGGCTTTTGTGTACTTGCCAACGGTTTCGAAGGCTCCAGCAAGTAGGTATATCTCACAGTGATAACCGCAATAATCAAAATAATAACAATCGGAATACTCCACCATACGGTCTCCAGTTTTTTACTGTCGTCCCAGTGGGGCTGGTATTTCGCCTTGTTATCCGGTGCGTCGCGATAACGCCAAATGATGAAGAAAGTCAAAAATATGACCGGTACAATTAGAAGTGCAGCCATAGACGTTGTAAGAATGATCAGCTCTTTTTGTGCTTGCCCAATAGGTCCTTTCGGATCGAAAACAACGTATTTTCCGCCAGCATAAAAACACGTCCAAATGAGCAATGCTACCGTGAGCACGGTCAAAACCAACGCAATAATCGCTTTTGGTTTTTTGTTCATGTTGTTCCCCTCTCCTTGAAATAATAAATTACTCAAAAACTTAATACTAACGAATTCCTGTAATGTTGCCCCTATATAAGATATCAGAAAAGCGGGGGTTTTTTTTATTGTTAACAGAATTGTCGATTAATTGTCCGTTTTTTGTGAAAAACCTCTCTAAAAATAAATTTTATCTTGCAAATTCAAAATCTTTCATTACTACAAAGATGACCTTAAGAAAAACTATTTCGAAGCCATTCAGAGAAGACAGACCGCCATTAGCTGAAGTTTATTCTTGCGTTAACAGAAAGCAAAAAACGGGGCTTCAGACAGTTTATAATTCTACACTGTACGAAGACCCACGTTGTTGTTTTTCTAAAGATGTTTTTTGGTTCTACAAGTGACTACGATGCTGGAAAACCCTTCGTTTTAACTGCGGCCCTTCTCCTGATCTTCCTTCTTGCGGGCAATGACCAGCCCTTTTCCGATCATATAAATAAAAAATCCGCCAACGACACATCCAATACCCACCATTAAATATATATTACGATCACTTAGATTACCTAAATTGAACAAAATAAGAATAATTCCTACAATCCAAGCGAGCCAGGCGATGACAGACACCGAGCGGCTCATTTGCTTTTCGTTCGATCCTGATTTTCTAAAATTCGAAGCCATATCCTCCACTCCCTTTGGTCTAAAATTGTTGAAACGTCCTCTTCAGGTATTTTTGTCAGTATGCACAATTCCTGTGATTTAATTCTTAATAGCCTCACCATACTTTTAGCAACCTGCAATTCATCTTGGATATTATTACCCCAGAGGACTCGCTATTCAAACAAAAGGGAGCGGAAACAGGCCAATGTTCGCTTTAGTATCAATGTACATTTTCTTTTAGCGTCTGGTCTCCAGCCAGTTGTTACTTACGACATTTCGATACCAGTAGTAGCTTTCCTTGGGGGTACGGGCCAGAGTGCGGAAATCGACATGAATCATACCGAATCTCATATTGTACCCTTCCGCCCATTCAAAATTGTCCATGAGCGACCATGCCATATAGCCTTTGACGTGAAGGCCGTCATGAATCGCCCGATGTACCTGCACCAAATGCTGCTGCATATAGGAAATGCGTCGGTCATCCTGAACCTTTCCATTTACGATCTCATCGTTGATACAAGCCCCGTTTTCTGTAATATAAATATCGATGTTGCCGTACTTTTGCAAATAATGCAGGACCTCATACAGCCCGCGTGATTCCACCGGCCAGCCGATATCTGTCACAGGCAGCCCCATATTAATCTCTTCGGATTGAAGGAACCCAGCTTCCGGATTAAAACGATTGACGGACATAGCGTAGTAGTTTATACCGATCAGATCAATAGGTTCGCTAATAACGTCCATATCTCCTTCTTGAATCGGTACGGTAGCTCCTTGCTCGGCGAACCAGTCTACCAGAAACTGAGGATACGAACCCTGATAGATGGGCTGGAGAAACCAGTCACTATGCAGGGAAACCGTACGCGCACACGCCGCTTTGTCTTCCTCGGAAGTGCTATAGGGTACAGCCCAGGAGACGTTCGGCGCTATGCCAATCTGACCACTGGTGCCCAACTCGCGGAAACGGCGTACGGATAGACCATGCGCAACCAGTAAATTGTGCCCGACGTTGATGGCTGTCTGGAGATTGGTCAGACCGGGAGCATGAACTCCCAGCATATTGGATAAAAAGGCGATGCACCATGGCTCATTGAACGTCAGCCAATGGTGTATCTTTCCGTGGAACTCGCGGAACATCGTCTCCGCATAATGAACGAATGCCTGAATCGTGCGACGGTTTTCCCATCCTCCGGCATCTTGAAGCACCTGCGGCAGATCCCAGTGATACAGCGTACAAAACGGCTCAATTCCATTTTCGTTCAACATATCCACTACACGATGATAATAGTCCAGCCCTTCCTGATTGACTTCACCGTCACCATTGGGGTATATACGCGGCCAAGACACCGAAAAACGATATGTCCGAATGCCCAGCTCCTTCATCAGCCGGATATCTTCTTCGTAGCGATGATAGCTGTCACAGGCTACATTCCCGTTATCTCCGTTGAACACCTTGCCAGGCGTATGGGCAAAGGTATCCCAGATGGACAAACCTCTTCCATCCTCCTCATAGGCCCCCTCGATTTGATAGGCCGCCGTTGCTGTCCCCCACATAAAGTCCTGCGGAAATTGAAAAATGGTCATATTTTTTCTTCCTCTCCATCAATAATAATCGAATGTCTGTCCGTAGTTTCCTGCTCTTTGGTAAAATTCCATGACAAAATGAATCCTCCATGCTCTGGATCAGGCTGAGCCTGCCAAGCATCTGCACTGAACGGATGGGCACTGCGAATCGTGCAGCGTCCCGTCGGGACGGATGCGGTAAGTTCCGCGCGGACGAGCCGGGAACCGGACCATTCCATGCTGACCGTCATCCCGCCATGCCCCCGCAATCCGCTGACCCTCCCCTCCGACCATGCCGAAGGCAGGGCAGGCAGTAAGGTCAGCTCACCCGGACGACTTTGCAGCAGCATTTCCGCAATCCCCGCCGTCGCGCCGAAGTTGCCGTCGATCTGAAAAGGCGGATGAGCGTCGAATAAATTTGGATAGGTCGAACGCGACAGCAATGTGCGCACATACCGATGTGCTGCTTCGCCATCCTCCAACCGAGCGTACAGGTTAATCAACCAGGCACAGCTCCAGCCGGTATGACCACCTCCATGATCAAGCCGTCGGCGCAGCGATATGCGGGCCGCTTCCGCCAGCTCCGGGGTATCACGAACATGAATTTGTCGGCCGGGATACAATCCATACAGATGAGAAACATGTCGATGTCCCGGCTCCGCTTCCTCAAAATCGGCAAACCATTCCTGTAATTGTCCATGACGACCGATCTGGTAGGGCAGCAGGCGTTGCAGCGTCTCTTCACAGCGGTTGCGGAATTCACGGTCTAATTCCAGCAGGTCCGCAGCCTGGATGCAGTTGCCCAGCAGCTCCCGAATTAGCGTCATATCCATCGTGGAACCCATGGATATACTGCAATCCTCTCCGTCGGGGGTTTTAAATTTGTTTTCAGGTGATATAGAAGGCGAGGTCACAAGCCAGCCGTCCGGGCCTTCCACGAGCCAATCCATACAAAAGGCGGCCGCTCCCTTCATCAGCGGATAAGCTTGTTCCGCCAAATAAGCCGTATCCTGAGTAAACAGATACCGTTCCCATAAATGGGCGGTTAGCCAGACACCCCCGAGCGGCCAAAAGGCCCAACTGGCATGGCCTCCTGACGGTCCGGCATACCTCCACACGTCTACATTATGGTGGGCCGTCCAGCCTTGAGCTCCATAATGGATCGAAGCAACTCTGCGCCCTGTGCGGCTAACTTCACCAATCATGTGCAGCAAGGGTTCATGGCACTCGGCAAGATTGCATATCTCCACCGGCCAATAGTTCATCTGGGTATTAATGTTCGTTGTATAATTACTGTTCCATGGCGGCTGCACCCGGTCATTCCAGATACCCTGAAGATTGGCGGGCTGACTGCCCGGACGCGAACTGGCTATCAGCAAGTAGCGTCCATACTGAAACAACGTTACCTCCAAATCCGGGTCCGCCTGACCTTCACGGTACTGCTCCAATCGCAAGTCAGTCGGAATTTGTCTCTTTGTCATTTGATCCGTCCCGGCATCATCCCCAAGCTCTAACTCAACGCGGCCAAATAGTTCCCGATGCTCCTGCTCATGCCGTTGCTTCACCTGCTCGTATCCAAGCGAGACTGCTTTATCCAGCGTAGCTTGGCATACGCTTGTCGGTTCCGCTGCATCACTGTCCGGTTGAGTATCAAATCCCCGGAATCCAGTAGCTGCGGCCAAATACACCGTGAGTTTATCCGCGCCCGATACACTCAGCACTCCGTCAGCGTCCTCTGTCAACGTTCCCCCCTCGGAGATCACCCTCGCCTGAATCGCAAAAGCCATCCCCAATTCATCCTCGTAAACAACCGACTGCGGATGATCCCCGCGATAGTTTGACTCCACATGACTGGGCGCTCGTCCGGTTAACGTAATTACGTTTCTCGTTGATTCATCAGCTGAGCCATCCTCCTTGTCATTATCCCATGGGAATGAATCACCAAAATGTGCATCCTCGCCAGCCTTGGCTTCACAAGGATGCGGTGTTGTGATGCGCACGATTGTATTGATCCTTCCAGCCCTATCCGCAGTCAGCGATACCATAATAATTCCATCCGGCGCGCTGGCGATGACCTCACGGGTATAACGGATACCCCCGCTATGAAAAATGACCGCAGCCGTTCCGGTGGCCAAATCCAGTTTGCGTTCATACTCCACAATTTCCCCAAGTCCCTGCTGTGTAATCCACAAATCGCCCAAAGGCTGATAAGCCTCCGTATCCCGGCCCAGCATATTCGTATTGATCAGATGCTCGGCATCCTTGTATTTTCCGTCTGCAATCAGCTCCCGAACGGGCTTCAAATATCGCAATGCGTCATACTGAACGCCATCCCTGGGAAATCCGGACCAGAGCGTATCCTCGTTTAATTGCAGACGCTCCTCCCCGATCCCCCCAAATATCATCGCGCCCAGCCTTCCATTGCCGACAGGCAATGCTTCCTCCCATACCTTGGCAGGTTGGCGATACCATAAACGCAGGGATTTTTGCTTTTCACGTTGTCCCACATCAAATCCTCCCCATTGAGATTAAACAGAGCTCCAATCCCGTATTAACCCCAAGGACAAGCGCTCTATCATTTCGGCATATCAAAGCTCGGTTAAGTTAACTCCTTATTTAGAAGCCTTCCCGCTCCATAGCTCCACTCTGTCCTTCACCAATTGCGTGTATTGCTGTTCCATTTGTACCGCTCCGGCGGCATCCAGCTCTTTAAGCATGTTGTCGTATACGGTGTCAAAATTGGATGTCGGGGCCAAGATAGCCTCCGGTATACGCTTACGGATAATATCCGTCGTTTTTTTGAACGTAACATTATAATTGGATTCATTGTCTGTCGTCAGGTTATAGGCTGCTCCCCATGGCTTCACATCAAATTCCTTCTCGCTCGGGAACAGCTCCTTCCACGTTTTTACGCCATACGCCTTGAGCGACTCCTTTTCCGGCTCCGAATAGCTTGCGATAATTTGTTCCGGAAATTTGGTGGTGTAATAGTTACCCGTAGCGTCCTTTACACCATCACCGTAGTGTCCACTGATCAACGTGTACAGCTCCAGCCCGGTTGTTTTGTTGAAATTGGTGGCGTTGTTCGTTTTTTGCTCCAGCACATCAGCCGGAATAACGCGTTTACCGTCTTTGACCTCATAATGCTTACCTTCGATTCCCCAGTTCACCAGCACCTGTCCTTCATCGGAGGCTAAAAAATCAAGGAACTTAATAGCCCGCACCGGGTCCTTGCAGCTCTCGGTAATGCCTACACCGTAACCGGACATAAAGCCTGTATCCTGAAAGGAATGATCCTTATATTCCTCTGAAAGTGTAACTGGAAAATGTGCATAGCTGGCATCAGCCTTGCCTGACGTTTTTAACGCATTTTCAGCTTCCAGGTAGCCCCACTCCTGGTCAATTAGACCGAGAACACGCCCGCTGGCGATTTTGGATTTGTATTGGTCACTTTTTTGTACAAAGGATTCCTTATCCAGCAGTCCCTCATTGTACATGTGGTTTAACCAGCGAAAATATTCTTTTTCCACCGGGCGCTTGTAATGGAGCTTGGCTTCAAATGTCTTGGGATCAATATTATATTCTCCATCGTCTGACGCTCCGGTCGTCTGGTAGGCAGGATTGGTTACCGTAATCATGATTCTCCAGTCATCCGCATCCAGTGTGAGGGGAATTGTCTTTTTACCATCAATGGTCGGATGTTTGGCTACATAGGTTTTGAGTACGTTTTCATAATCCTGTAGCGTTTTTACCTTCGGATATCCCAGTTCCTTGAGTACCCTGTGCTGGATTTCAAATCCACCCGTCGCATCAAAGTTCTTCTGCCCCACACCTGCATACGTAGGGATGACATAGATAGCCTGATCCTTGTTGCTATATTTCAGTCGATTCATGTAGGGGCCGTACAGCTTTTTGAGATTCGGCGCGTGCTCGTTGATCAGATCGGTCAGATCAATCATTGCTCCTGCATCCACCAGCTTGCTCACATTCGCTTTGGCAGACACCAGATCCGGGTACTCTCCGCTCGCCGCCATCAAAGAAATACGATCATTTCCGCCTCCGCCGCTGACATCAAATTCCGCATTCAGGGTTACGCCCGTCTTTTTCGTAATTTCCTGGCCTATTTCATCCTTCATTCCGTTCCATAGTGGGCTTGGGTCAGCTCCAAAGAAGCTAAACGTAATCGGATCGGTTCCGCTGGATGAGCCTTCCTTGGCTGCTTTCTCACCTCCACTGCAGCCTGCCAGTGCAGCAAGTGATACCACGAGCAGGGGAATGAGTGCAAATCTGGACCAAACCTTTTTCATAAATAAAACCTCCTATATTCTTATGATGACTTAACCTGCAATCGCTGTTGCTTTACCACCGGAATTCCGGCTTTTATGATTTCACCGCATTATGATTTCACCGCTCCCAGTGTCATGCCGCCTACAAAATACTTTTGCAGGAACGGATACACCAGCAGGATGGGGAGCGTGACCGTAATCGTAATCGCCATTTTGATCGACTCTGGCGAGATTTGGGCCATTTGCTTTGCCATATCATTGCTGTTCGTCATGCTGGAGCCGCCTTGTTGCGTACTTTGTAATACCTTCATTAACTCAAATTGCAGCGTCGTCCATTGCGGAGTTCCTCCATTATATAAATACGTATCAAACCACGAGTTCCACTGATTTACCGCCAGAAAGAGAGCAATCGTTGCCAATACAGGCTTGCACAACGGTAAAATAATTTTCCAGTAAATTGTAAAATCATTCGCTCCATCCAGCTTGGCGGATTCCTGAAGCGCGTACGGCAAACCATCCATAAAGGAACGAATGACAAACACATTAAATGCGCTGATCAGTCCCGGAAAAATATACACCCAGAACGAACCCAGCAAATGCAGATCACGCATCAAAATAAATAAAGGTACCATCCCGCCGGAAAAATACATTGTCAACGCCAGAAACGTGGAGATAAATTTACGGGCGCGGAAATCGACCCGACTCAGCGTAAAAGCGAGCATGGATGCACAAACCAATCCCAAGACCGTACCGAGCAGCGTACGCAGAATAGATACCTGCAAGCCTCGAAGGAGACCGTCATACTGGAAAATCGTTTTATAATTTTCGAGTGTAAATTGGCGAGGCCATATATAGATTCCGCCACGAACGGTATCCGTCGAGTTGTTCAGTGAAATCGCCAGCACATTCAAAAACGGATATAATGTCACCACCACGATCAAAGCCATCAGAACATAGTTGAACAGGTCAAACAGCTTTTCAGACCGGGTCGCATTAAAAGCCTTTGTCGTCATTTCGCATCTCCCTCCCTACATGATGCTTTCTTTGGTCAGTTTTTTGAATATGCCATTAGCCGTAAACAACAGCAGGATGCTGACCAACGAATTGAAAATACCAATCGCTGTCCCGTAAGAGAAACGACCCAAATTAATCCCGTAATTCAGCGCATACAAATCCAGCACCTCGGAATAATCCGTCACCAGACTGTTGCCGAGCAAGAACTGCTTTTCAAAACCGTTGCTCACCAGATGCCCAATCGCCATAATGAACAGAACGGCAATGGTCGAACGGATACCCGGTAGCGTAATATGCCACATCTGTCTCCAGCGACTTGCCCCGTCCACACGCGAGGCTTCATACTGTTCCTGGTCAATCCCGGTAATTGCGGCTAAATAAATAATCGTGTTCCAGCCCGTCTCTTTCCATATATCTGAAGCGGTTACAATATACCAGAACCAGCTACCCTTCGCCATAAATTGAATCGGCTCATCCACAATATGAAGCGCTATCAATATATCGTTGACAATACCTCCATCGATGGACAGCATTTTCGTAACCAACCCGGCAACAACAACCCAGGATACAAAATGCGGGAGATAGGATACGGTCTGCACGAATCGCTTGAACAACATCCCCCGCAGCTCATTTAGAAGAATGGCAAAAAAGATTGGCACAACAAAACCAAAGATAATCCCCATGAGGCTCATCGCCAGCGTATTGCGCAGCACCAAATAAAAACGTTCGTCCTGAAATAGCTCAATAAAGTTATCCAGCCCCACCCACTTCTGATCCAGAAAGGATTTGGCGGGCTTATAATTTTGAAATGCCATCGTCCAGCCCCACAGCGGAAGATAACTGAAAACAAACACCCAAATGACGAAAGGAATGGACATAAAATAAAGGTACTTTTGTTGCTTTATGCTGTCCCACAAGCCTTTTTCTCCACGCCCGCGCTTCGGCCCGCGTACCTTGCGCGGTCTGCCCCTGTTAGACTCAGGAATCGTAGCACCAGCATTGGAAGCGGTTTCAGTTGATGATTCCATAACAAGCTCCTCCTTGTATGTAGTTACTATTATCATACTTGGCTGGCTCAGAAGCTGATACCCAACGAATTAGGAGAAAAATCAGTTCAAAATTAGATATATGGGGGGATTGGGATTTACATGGGGTGCCACTACGCATGCGGATGGTGCTTCCCATCGCTGTTGCCCCCGGATTTCTTGAATAAGCACATAATGGTAGAAATCCCGGGGCAAAGGCGACCGCTTCGCTTGTCCAGCACCATTCCGCCTGCTCCGTTTGCCGTGTGAATTTTCAAGTTAAAATTATAGATACAAAAAAGACCAGCAATTTAGGCTGGTCAGGGTAATAAATTAGAATCTATTAATCATATTCTGCAACTAATTGGCAGGAGAACGGATGTCTGTCTGGAGCAAAGAGTTCCTCCTTTTGGAAGGCTATTATTGATTTATTTCACCGTGATCGTCCCATAGTACATGTACATACCGCAATTATACTCATATACACCCGGTTTCAGGTCTTTGACGGTAAAATAGTTATTTTCATGGTCCATAAAAACGTCCATTCCAAGCTTCAACGATTGTACTTCGTCTATGCAAGTAAAGGATGTCGATCTCTTAAAATTAATTTTGGTCGGGACACCAGCTTTTATTTCAATATTTTTAGGATAAAAACCGTCTCCCTCTACATTTACCGTAGCAATTTCATACTTGGCTTTGTCCGGCTCTTCTTGAACGGTTTTAGGTTGGCTAGCCGGAAACGACGACACGCTCCCCTCAAAATAAAACAAGACAAATCCGCCCACGGTCAGCGCTACAAAACCAATCAGCATCAAGTGCCAATTTTTAGAGATGAATGTTTTCATTCAAATCAGTCCCCTCCAGTTGATCGTTCACGTGTAACACTTTAACTCTAACCAGTATATATAAGTTAATCAAAATTTAAAATACTTTATTCGAGTTATGTTGCACCGAAGCTTGATCTTCTCTATTTCTTTACAGACTGGGATGATCCAGTTCATACAGATTGCGGTATCGTGGCTGCTCCTGCCAAAGCTGCTCATGACTGCCTCGCATGGAAATGCCGCCTTGCTCCATAAAGATCACCTCGTCCATATGCTCCATTCCGGTCAGATGATGTGTAATCCAGATAAGCGTTTTGCCCTCCAGCACACGAAACATCGTCTGCATTAGTTCATGCTCTGTCAGCGGATCGAGTCCCACCGTTGGCTCATCCAGTAGAACAATGGGGTGATTTTGAAGCAAAATCCGTGCCAGTGCAATTCGTTGCCTTTCTCCACCGGAAAAGCGCAGGCCCGTTTCCTGCATCCGGGTGTCGTAGCCATCCAGCAAGGAATCAATCAGCGTTCCCAGTCCCACCTGCTCCGTTACTGCCCGAACCTCTTCCAACGTAGCATCGGGCCGCCCCAACCGAATATTGTTTGCTACCGTTGTATCGAACAAATACGGTTGCTGGTTTAATACTGCAAACAGGCTGGAATACGCCCCGCCTGTATACACGGGCGCACCTGCGACAGTGACGCTCCCTTCATCCGGTTGCAATGCCCCCTGAATCAGATTCAGCAGCGTGGACTTGCCCGCACCGCTGCGACCAAGCAGTGCAACCTTGCCTCCTTGCGGCACACGCAGGGAAATGTCGCGCACGCTCCATTCTTGCGTTGCTGTATAGCGGTAGCTCACGTTGTTCAGCAGCAGCTCGTTTGAGTTGCCAGATAGCTGGGCGGTCACATCTTCTACCTCTGTTTTGTCTACTGTGCCACCTGCTGCTTGCTGCCCTGCTTTCACAGAAGCTGAGGCCGAAAACGATGTAGATGTAGCATGTGTAGGTGTATTCTTCTCTGACTCTTTCAGGCGCCTAAGCGAATCCTGATATTCCGGCGCATGGACCACCGCTTCTCCAGCGCGGACGAAAGCATCCAGCAGCGGAAAAGCAACAAGCGTAAAGGATGCCAGCCATGTTGCCTCTATACGGTTCTCTGCTACCAGTCCTCCAGCCCATACGGTCATAATCACAATTCCGCCACCTACGACGCACTGTGCGATCCAATGAGAGCGCCATTCGCCCCGCCGAAGTGAATTTTCCACTACAGCAGCCTTGTTTTGCCGTTGGGTGAAGGAAGCCAGAAAATGTCCAGTCCGACCACTCAGCATCAGATCACTCATGCCGAACAATGCATCAGTCAACTCCTGATAGGCTGTACTCCGTTCCTGCTTGAACGTTCGCCGTTTGGCGAGCGAGGTCCACAGCGAGATGGCCGGGGCGATAAAAAGTAAAAATCCGCAATACAGCGCCATCATCAGGGCAAAGGTTCCGTCCATCCGTCCGAGCGCCGAAATGCCTAATGCATAAATGATCAACGCCGATATCGCAGGCAGAACCAGCTTCAAATATATGTTTTGAAGCTGCTCAATATCCTCCGCCAGCAAACCTAACAGATCCCCTGTGCGAAACTTACTGCGAATCATAAGTGCTTGCGGTTCTACCGCCCGATACAGTCGCACCCGCATACGGGACACGAGACGCAGAGCGGCATCATGCCCCACCAACCGTTCCAGATACTGAATGACTGCTTTACTAAAGCCGAACGTCCGTACAAGCACAATCGGAACGTACACCATCAATATATTTTCAGGCTTTAAAGCTGAACGGGTAATCAGATGACCGGACGTAAAGAGCAATGCACCTGCACATCCAATCGCCAGAGCTCCCAAAAGGGCCGCAGCTAGAAAGGCCCAGAAATATTGTCTCAGATAAAATATAAACCAGCCTTGGCCGCTATTGTCCGTGGCTCGCATATCGTCCGTCCCCTCCTTCCGTCATTCCCGTCAGCAAACGGTAATATCCTCCCTTGCGGGCAACCAATTGCTTATGTGATCCTGCTTCTTCCAGACGGCCTTGATTCATCATCCAGACACAGTCCATATCCGGCATCCAATGGAGTCGATGGGTCGCGAGAAACACTCTTTTATGTTGCAAAACAGATAGAATCGTCTGTTTTAGCTCCCATTCCGTCTCAATATCCAAATGTGCAGTCGGCTCGTCCAGCAAAATCACTGGACGGTTACTCAGCAAAGCACGCGCCAACGCTATCCGCTGCGCCTGTCCTCCGCTCAGCGTCCGGCCCGCTTCACCAATCGGCTCCTCCCATCCATTCGGAAGACTATCCACCAGCTCACGCAGTCCAACCGCGTCAATCGCCCATTCCACTTGCTCGTTGGACGCCTCCGGTTCATAAAACCGGATATTATCCGCCAAGGAAGCGCTGAACAGGTACGGATGCTGCGGAATATAGGCAATATGACGCTGCCATTCGGCTTTGGCATCACCAGCCAATGCCCATCCATTCACGTTCAGCTCGCCCGAGGTCGGTTCAGCGAAGCCGCCAAGCAAACTGAGCAGCGTTGTTTTACCTGCACCGCTGGCTCCGACGATGCCGATCATATTCATACGCGGCTCAACACTTGCAGATATGTGATCAAGCCGTGCAGAACCGTCCTCGTTGAGAAGGCATATATCCGACAGCCTGATCGTATCCTGTCCCGTGACATTTAGGGTATTGCCATCACCCTTAGCATTGTCTGCGCTGCCACTCCCCGTAAGGATATCCACGGAATCTGTATGCTGAGCCGCTTCATCCTCTGTATCGAGAATGGAGCGCATTGCACCCCAAGCCTCCTTGCCATCCAGCGAAGCATGATAGTCCGATCCCAACTGGCGTACAGGCATAAAATATTCCGGGGCCAGAATGAGTATCGCAAGGGCCGCTTCCAGTCCCACCGATCCGCTAATCAGGCGCAAGCCCAAGCCTACCGCCACAAAAGCGACTGACAGCATACTAAAAAAATCGAGAGCAAAAGAGGACAGGAACGCGACCCGCAGCGTACGCATCGTAGCCGTGCGGTACTGGTCGCTGACCTTCCCGACCGTTTCTCCATGCTCCCGACTACGGCCCAAAAACCGCAGCGTCTGTAGGCCGCGCAACGAATCCGTGAAATGATGCGACAATAGGCGATAGGAGCGCCACTGTTTATCTGCCTGCTTCCGCGCCGCCAAGCCCAGCAGGATAAAGAAGCCAATCAGGATGGGCATCGTAGCCGTCAAAATCACACCTGAAATTACATCCAATGTGAAAACAGACACAAGCACAAGTATCGTCACACACATCATGTCAATCATACGCGGAATGGACAACTCCAAATACGTGCGAAAACGATCCACTCCATCCAGCGCCAACGTCACCAGCTTCCCGCTACCTTCCTTGGCAGCAAAAACAGGCCCTCGCTCGAACAAACGAGCAAGCAGACGCTCCCGCAAGGAAGCGCCTGATACTTCGGCAAAACGGCCTGCTGTCCGGCGTTGCAGCCAGATCATCGTATGCCTCGTAGCAAAAGCCGCGAAAAACAAGGCCAGTGGCGGCCAAGCCATCACCAGCGGATTTTGTTCAAATAAAATCGTAACAGCCTTTGCCAAAAAAATCGCTTGCGCAATCACAGCGGCCCCCTGGGCCAGGGAAAGGGCGGCCAGCAGCAGCATTACCGGCCGAATGCCCTTTAATCCAAACCATGCTTTATCCATTAGTATTCCAAATGATCCTTTTCACTGAGACGCTTATGGAAAACAAAGTAGCTCCACGCCTGATAAGCCAGCACAAAGGGTAAAAGCGTTGCTGCAACAATCGTCATGGCTTTCAGTGTGTAATGACTGGAGCTTGCATTATATATCGTCAAATCAAATGCACTGTTGATCGAGCTCACCATAAATCTCGGGAACAAGCCGATGAACAACGAAACGAATGTCAGCAAAATGATAGCCCCCGTCATCCCGAAGGCCCAGCCTTCGCGGCGCTGCTTCAGGAAATACCATGCCAGTACATAGGCGACGATCCCCACTGCAACTGCGGCATACATATAAGGGCCACGACGTGCGAATACATCTGTTGCAAAATAAGTACATACCACCATACCAGCCAGCAAAATACCTAATATCGGAAGGAATTTAGACGCAATCACACGGGCACGATCCCGCACTTCTCCAATCGTCCGCAGGGAAATAAACGTCAGCCCATGCATCAGGCACATCCCCACCACGGTCAGTCCAATCCATACCGTATATCCGTTAAACACATCGGAGAATCCGGCTTTCAAGTCCATGTTTTGCTGAATAGGTACACCCTTTACCAAAGCCGCAAAAGCCATACCGAACAGCATCGGCGGCAGAAAGCTGCCAATCAGAATACAGGCATCCCACGTCCCTGTCCACCATTTTCCTTCTGCCTTGCCCCGGAACTCAAAGGAGACTCCACGTAAGATCAAACCTAGCAAAATAAACACAAATACCAAATAATATCCGCTGAACATGGTCGCATAAAAATGTGGGAAAGCCGCGAACATCGCACCCGCTGCTGTGATCAGCCATACTTCATTCGCATCCCAGAATGGACCAATCGTATTGATCATCAAGCGTTTTTGCTGGTCATTACGCGGTACCAATCCTGTAGCCATCCCCACGCCAAAATCAAAACCCTCCAGAAAAAAGAAGCCGGTGAACAATACAGCGATCAATAAGAACCATAAATCATTTAGCGACAATGGTGTCACCCCCTTGAGCAAATGGGTCATGAATGACCGTTTGCTGATGTGTCTCGATATCCGGACCTTTGCGAGCCGTACGGAAAAACAGGAACGCCAGCACACCCGTTAAAATTAAATACAATGTGGTAAATGAAATGAACGAGAACAGCACTTCTCCTGCCACAACAGTAGGCGAAACAGAATCTTTTGTTTGAAGCAAACCAAATACAGTCCACGGTTGGCGACCTATTTCAGTCATGATCCAACCTGCAGTATTCCCAATGAATGGAAGAGATATCCCCCATATCATGAGACGGAAGAACCAGCGATGCGAACCCTCCAACTTTTTACGGAAAGTCAGGTAAGCTCCGTATAAAGCGAGTGCAATCATGGCACATCCCGCCGCAATCATAATGCGGAAGCTCCAGAACGTAGTACGTACTGGCGGGATATAATCGCCTGGACCATAGGTTTTTTCATATTCTGCCTGAAGCTCATTCATACCAGGCACAGAGCCGGAAAATTTACTATAGGATAGAAAACTCAGGGCAAAAGGAACTTTAATCTCAAAGGTATTTTCCTTCTTTTCAGGATCAATACGTGCGATAACCGTCCAAGGGGCCGGATCACCGCTGTTTCCCCACAAAGCTTCACTGGCAGCCATCTTCATTGGCTGTGTTTTCACCAAATATTGAGCCTGTCCATGACCAAACAAAGGAATAGCAATGGCACTGATTAATGCAACAATAATACTTAATTTAAAAGAAGGCTTGAAAAAATCCAGATTCTTTTTGTGCATCAGCTTCCATGCGCTAATACCCGCGACGAGAAAAGCACCTGTCGCAAAAGCTGCAAACAGTGTGTGAGGAAACTCCCACAACAGTTGTTCGTTCGTCAACAGAGCGGCAAAATCTTTCATTTCTGCACGCCCATTTTGAATCTCATATCCTACTGGACGCTGCATGAATGAATTGGCTGCCAAGATCCACAAAGCAGACAGCATCGTACCGATGGATACCAGCCACATACAGATTAAATGGACACTTTTGGACAGACGTTCCCAGCCGAATACCCACAATCCGATAAAGGTTGATTCCAGGAAAAAGGCAAGCAGTGCCTCAATCGCCAGCGGCGTACCGAACACATCACCGACAAACCGGGAAAAGTCCGACCAGTTCATCCCGAACTGAAACTCTTGCAAAATTCCGGTGACGACGCCCACTGCAAAGTTAATCAGCAGAAACGTTCCCCAGAATTGAGCCATTTTTTTGTACAAATCATTTTTTTTGATTACATACATGGTCTCCATAATTGCCACCAACAACGACAATCCAATGGAGATCGGCACATAAACAAAGTGAAGAATCGTTGTGGTTGCAAACTGCAACCGTGCCAAATCCAATACGTCCATGATGTTGCTCCTCCCTCTGCACTTCTCTTAACAATGAGTCATAATAATTGGACTCTGAAGCCTTCTTTTATCTTTGTGACAGTATTCACATTATTACATATGGAACGATCACTTTTTAGGAATAGCCCCCTCAGGCATCTTCACTACGGGATCTCATGATCCAGCTTCAGAATATCATCATTATATAGAATTGCTTTGAATGAAATAGAATCGAAAGTGTGAACATCGTGTCAAAACTGTGTCGTAACGATGGCGAATTTATGAAAACAACTCAAATCTTCTAGTTAGTGTGACATTTGCGATTGATCTATCCAAATTTTTTCATAAAAAAAGCCTCTCTTTGTTCGGAGACTTTTGCTCCGACATCTGCAAGAGAGACTTCATCAATTTAATCTATGGGAGTCCATCAACTGCCCTCCGTCCCTCCGTTCTTCTGAACCCGATTACGGTAGGAGGAAGGCGACATCCCCGCATATTTTTTGAATTTTCCATGAAAATAATCGACGTTGGCATATCCGACACGTCCTGCCACCTGATGCACCCTGATTCCCTGTGCAAGCAGTTCCCTTGCCCGCTCGATCCTCACCTTGTCCAGGTAAGCGTTAAAGGCTTCGCCTGTATGACTTTTGAACAATTTGCCCAAATAGCCGCTGTTGTAATTAAACATATCCGCCAACAGCTCCAAGCGCAGGTTCTCATCATAATGGCTGTGAATGAAATCAATCAATTGTTTCATGATCGTTTCTTTACCACCCGAATCGGTCTGACCAATCCATTGCAGCACATGCTCCAGCGACCGATCCACCAGCTCACCCAAGGTTGAATAAGCATATACATCCGTAATCAAGCGCGAATGCTTCTCCAGCACCGTCCGGCTCTGCTCCTGCCCGGCCGCATACTTGTTCAGCGCCAAGGTAAATATCTGTGCAAACGCCGCCTTGATTGCAGCTTCTGTACGATAGATCTGAGGAAATTGGACCTCCATTTCCTTCAATACACGTATTGCAGCTTCACGATTCGCCATATCCAGTGCGTAGTATAGCTTTTCTGCATAACGCATAGGGTCCGAGGTTTTATCAGTCGTTTCGCACATTCCCTCGTCCGAGGTCTCCAAATCATGCAGGTCACGGGTAAGCATCACCCTTTCCGCACGGAACAGGAAAGTACGCTCCAGTAGACGCAGCGCCTGCTCAAAAGAGTTTGGAATATCATGTAGTCTGCCCACCGGATCACCAGCAGCTACGTATATTTCCGTTGTCCACGGCTTTAGTGCCTGTCGCCAGGAAGCCAGCAGCCGAACAGCATTTTCTTCTGTTTCCACCGTGGCGGGAAGCAGCAAGCCTGTATATATTCCAGCCTCGAATATAATCCCCCTGCCCTGCTCCTGGCACATTTCCGTTAGCCCCAGCTTAGCTGCCGACTGCCGGGCTTGCCGATCCCAGTCGGGTATCCGCAGATCCAGCAGTACGACCTGATAGCTTCCCCAATCCAAAGCGGGTGGCGCTGGATGCTGGTCAGGATGATCAGGAAACAGCAGGGTTTCGATCCAATCGCGCTCATGGGGAGTCGGGCTCCCCCACTTGCCGTCTTCTTTTTCACTCTCAATGCTTCGCCGTACCCGTTTCAGCTCTGTCGTCATTTCTTCTTCATCCACAGGCTTCAATAAATAACCATCCACGCCAAAGCCCATCGCCTGCCGTGCATAATCAAAGTCCGCATATCCGCTTAAAATGAGAAAATGAAACGGCTCGCCGTTCATTTCGCGTATGCTCCGTATGACCTCCAGCCCGCTCATCCCCGGCATCCGTATATCGACAATGACCAGCTCCGGCCGATGCTCCTTAAATTTATCCAATGCCTCGCGCCCGTTCCCTGCGGTATCTACAATATGGAAGCCGCAGTCATTCCAATCAATAATGGAGGTCAATCCTTCACGAATCGCAGGCTCATCATCCACAATCATCGCTTTATACATTCGACTCCTCCTCTCTGGGTATTGAAAAGGTTACGGTTGTTCCTGCCTGCGGTACGCTCTCAATGTGCAGACCATAACGTTCGCCATACATTAGCGTCAGACGCTGGTGAACATTGCGCAGCCCGATACTGCTCCCTTCCGGCTCATCCGTGCCTGTTATGCGGTCCAGCAGACGGGACAACTGCTCTGTTTCCATGCCAATTCCATCGTCGGCCACTCTTATTTGCAGCTCTCGTAGCTCCATCGAAATATCGACTTTCACAGTAACCGGTTCTTCCTTGTTTTCAAGGCCATGAATAACTGCGTTCTCCACCAGCGGCTGTATAATTAATGGAGGAATGGACATTTCCTCAGCGCTTTCTTCCAGATTCACTTCATAGATCAAACGATTTCCAAACCGGAACTGCTGAATTTGTAAATAGGATCGCACCATATCCAGTTCCTGACGCACTGTCGTTTTACCGCTTCCAATCTCCAGATTCCGCCGCATCAGTCGGCCAAGCAAACGTACCGTTGTTGCAATCTCCGCTTCCCCGTTCAGATGCGCCTTCATTCGGATAGACTCCAGCGCATTGAACAGGAAGTGCGGGTTAATCTGGCTTGCCATCATTTTCAGCTTGATATCCTTTTGCGCCATTTCGAGCCTGTTATTTTTCTCACTCGCTTCATAAACCTGTCCCATTAACTGGCGGATGCTAGCGACCATATAATTGAAGCGGCGGGACAAATCCCCGATTTCGTCCATTCCCTCCACGCTCGACACGACATGGAAATCCCCCGCAGCCACCTTACCCAGCTCATGGCTCAATCGCTGTAGCCGTTTGGTGATCAGCCAGGAAATCATCGTAATCAGAATCAAAGCCATGACCAGCACCGCAAGAACACACAATGCGCCGATCAAGCTGATCCGGTTCGCTCCCTGTACAATATGTTCCGTCGAAAACACCGAGATAATCGTCAATCCGCTCACACTTGAGGCTGGCAGCAGCTCATCCACAATAATGTTCGAGGATTTCCCGTTTATTTTTGCTTCATATATTCCCTTACCCGCACCCTGAACATCAAAGCCCAAATGCAGATCCGCCAAGGTTTGACCCACGGACTGTGTATGGGTAGCCGCGACCACAATTCCGTTACGATCCACAATCAGCGTTTCAAACGGCTCCTTGCTGAGCATATTGTTCAGCTCCGTCTGACTCAGCGCAATCATCAGAACTCCCTTGGTGTTGTATTCCGGAAAGGGAATTTGCCGCACCAGACTCAGCCGGTTTACCGGGTTATCCTCCTTATCCTGAATATAAAACCAGTTAATCGCCGTCCCCTTCAAGGCCGTCTGGAACCACTTCTGCTGCTCAATACCAGAATCTACAGGGATAAATTCCAGATTATTGACAAGCGTCGGATTATACGAATAAAAACGAATGGAAGCAATTTCTCTATACTGCTGTACATACTCATTAAAGTCCTTGTATTGATGATACGCATTCATCAGCTCTACCATGCCCAAATAACGGCGGTTCGCCATCTCCCTCAGCCTTTTATCGAACATCAGCCCATTTGATATATCCGTGGGAACGCGCAATAAATTCGCAGTCTGGCTCTTGATCTTTTCCACATTGTTCACCGTTTGGGCAATTGCACTGTCCAAAGCCTGCTCCCGTAAATAAAAGGTGACACAGCCGCCCACCACCAGCACCGGGATCATGACAATCAGCACGTAGGAGAACAGCAGCTTATTTCGCATACGCATATTATTCATCAGATGCCGAACTCCACGATACATGCCATTCCCCCCGTTAGATAAGCGCTTACATTATTATGTATTCCTTAACTTACCGCATCACGATGTACATGATTCCAGTTTAAAGCTTCGCAACATCTATATCTATATTTTTTTGCAAAATAAAAATGTGGCGAACAGGGTCACCACACTTTTTACGGATCATGAACTATTCACGCACAAAAGGTTCGATATGCACACCCTGCGGCAGCTTTTGAGGATCGTCCGGGTTAATATGGTCATAGAACATGATGCCGTCCAAATGGTCCATCTCATGCTGTACCACAATCGCTGCATAACCTTTGAAGGTCAGTATTTCCTGAGTTCCGTCCGGCAAATTGGCCTTAATGCGAATTTTTTCATAACGCGGGACATATCCGGGTATGTAACGATCCACTGACAAGCAGCCCTCACCCTGCTCCAAATAAATCATGGACGTCGAGTGACTGACCAGCTTGGGATTAAACAGTGCATACTCTATCGTTTTGTCTCCATCCTGATAATAGACAGCACACATTCTTTTGTTCAGACCCACCTGGTTGGCGGATAGCCCCACACCCGGGCGCAGCTCATAGCGGGTGGCCAGCTCTTCATTTTGGCTATTTTTCAGATAATCCAGCATCCATTGCATCTGTTGAAGATCCTCTTCTCGCAGCGGCAAGTCTACCGGATCAACCTTCGTACGCAAAATCGGTTCCCCTTCACGTACAATATCCTTCGTGAGAAGCATCTCCATTGGTTGATTGCTCATTCATCAGCCTCGATTCATTAATAAATATACTCTCATGTGATCCTGCAAAATATGCGTAAAATCCCCGGTTTTACTGCAAGTTTTATCCCATAAATTATATCTATTCATGAAATGAATTGTCAAAATAAAGCCGCAGTGGAGTGTAAGCTAAACAATATGGCTTTTAATAATAATTCTCGTTGATCTATTGATTACAGTGACACAAAGTTTGCCCCTTTTTACATGATTTAAGTAGTCACCTTATGCCCAGGCGATTTTATCATGTATATAATTTTATTACTGTTCCGCAGGTATTGTTGCAATAATGTCTTTTCCTTTATAAGGAAGCGAAAAATTCTGCATGATCCCCAGCTTGCGGCGTGATCACAGAATTTTTTTCAACAAGCTTTGGATCAACAAATTCAACGCGCCAAAAAAAATAGAAAAAATGATATAGTATGGATAAAATCACTAAGGAGTGTGAAAAATGAATAAAGATTCTAAAATAATCATATCCTCAATAATACTTGGTGCTTCTTTTATTTTTGGAAGCTATATTAACGCACATTTTAGTTCGAATGAAAAAATTCTTAACCCTCAGATATCACAAACTTCTTCAAGTGATAGTATTTTAAATAAAGAAGAAGCAGCAGCATATTTAAAGATTCCTGTGACACAACTGGATAATATTATAAAAAGAGATACTGAACAAAAAAAGAAACTATCGGTTTATGACACTTATCAATTTATTCCTTACGCTGATCTAGATGGTCAAATAGTGTTTTCAAAAGATAACCTAAATAAATGGTTAGATTTCATCACACAGAAAAAATAATGTACTTTTCCCTATTTTAAAAAGATGTATTAGGCAACTAACATTCGTCTCGCAATTGTTATTTTGTGTAGTGTGCTTATTTTATCTTTACTCACCCCTCAAAACTCCTGATCCTCAACCATATCCTGTAATTCAGGGATGAGTGTTAGGAGTTTTGTGTAGTTATGTAGCTGCTGTTTTGTGATACCAAGTTCCTGAGCAATATTGGTTTGAGTTTTTTGCTGAGTAAAATTATTTGACTCAGCACTTTTGTCTCTATATTGATTACTCATATATAAAAAAATGCACCCCAAAATTTCATTGGCTGAACCTGTTGGTTCTCTCCAATAACCTATTTTAGGAGTGCATTTTTGAACGAACTTTTAATTCAATTTGTTACACGTTTAAAATCCACCAATCTGTACAAGGGTCTGAATAGGCTGATCATGATTGTGCGTCTGATTGGGTACGGATAAAAAAAACAAAAAGCTACTCGCAACGATTAGCAGTGCCATTTTTTTTAACATTACTTAACCACACCTTTTCAATAAAATTTAAAAACCCTGCTTTAGTTTCAGGAACCGCATAATCCTGAAAATGTAAAAATAAGCCCATACAATTTATAAAATATGTCTCGTTATTTAGTATATTCGCTTTTACCATTGCATTCATCAAATATTTAAAACCATCACTGTACACACCTTGATGTAAATAGTAATGGGCCATTTCGTAACCAAACCATACAAAATAGTCCGGTATCACTTGTTGGGTATATATATCTGTAGAAGCTGGGAGTTGAGAAAAAGAATTAATGTCCGTTTCAAAACGTAAAAGGACATCATCCACATCTATTCCATATCGGTTAGCTGCTATCATAACGTTCAACAGCTTTGAGAGCTTCTCATTATTGTTGGCGATTGATGTTACTGTTATATATTCAACGTACTCTGAAAGCACACTCGTATCTCCAGACAGGAGCTTATTTACATACGTATTTCCTTCTGCCCAATCTTTGAACAAGTTAACCCAGTGTTGGGTATCCTCATCAATCTCTTTGACCCAATCCAAATTAGCGTAGGCGTATGTATATTGTAGAGCTTGCTCATAATCGCCTTGGGCTTCACAAACACTGGCACACAGTAAGTCGGCATAAGCAATATATCCAAATAACGGCCCCCTGGTTTCCTTTTTATGCTCCCTGCTCTTTCGATTCTTTTGATGATGCTTCATTGAATATTGGATTTCCGCTTTATCTCTCATTTTTTTTGCCATCTCATCAACCTTGTCCCATTGACGAAAAGACCTGTACACGTTCGCCAAGTCCTTCAATGCGTCAAGCTGGTCTATTTCATCTAGGCGCTCAACAAAAGCTTCAAATATCGTAGCTGCATTGAGATTTTGGCGTTGATCGTCTCCAACCTGAATTGTGAATATACGATAATGGCAGATTGCCAAACGTTCCGAATGTTGGTATTTTTCCGCTTCTGCTACACCTTCATAGAGTAGTAATGCAGCGACATGTCGTCCTTGTGCTAATAGCGCCTCTGCAATGTCAAACAGTTTGGGCGAATAGAGTAGATTGTCCATGATGGATTCCGCCACTCGACGAATCGAGTCAAATTTGTCCAACTCCGCACAGCGATACAAAAATGGCTCGATCCGCCTCATATTCGGGGGAATGTCGATGATGTAGTTTTCTATAAATAAGTCGTAAAAGTAGCCTTCCGGTAAACCCATAGCCTCAGTAATGCAATCTAACTGGTTAGCGGACATAGACTTATTACCTGTCACAATACCACTTACTATCCCCCTATTAATGCCTGCAATATGTCCAAATTGCGTTAGACTCAAACCCTCTTGTTTTAAGTATCTGTCTAATTCTGCGCGTATCGTGGGTGTGATTTTCATGGATAAGCCACCCTTTCAGCATAAATCGTTATTATAGTTAAAAAATTATGTAATTGAGAAACAAGTAGTAAAATACATTTGTTTTATCGCTCATAATTGTACCATTTTTTAGAATAAAATCATACACCTTTCAGATATTTACTTAAGATACCTTTTCGGATAGTTTGCAAAGATTTCTTGATTAAGAGTATCATCATGTAGTCAAGAAAGAACGAGCGATCATACCATTAAATATGAATAGCCTTAATTATTCACAAGCTTAACTCTTAACTATCCTTATTAATTCAGCACCAAGCAAAAATCTCCTATACCAATGAAATGGTCAGGAGATATTTGCCGTTATCATACCTTTGGAATTAATCATGCGTATCTTTACTTACTATTAAGACGGCTGCTCCATCGCATCGGGTGTATCGCTGAACAGCTTCGCCTTGGGATTAGGCTGTGTCCAGGTGTTATAATATTGCGAGTTTTTGCCGTACGAATTATCAATGACGACATGCGGCATATCGAGCAGGCAGGCCAGGATATGACCGTGCAGCCGTGAGGTGCGAACCTCGCGGTAAGAGCTGAACAGCGTAACCGCTTTGTTCATGAGGTGGTCGGTGTACTTGTACCAAAAGGTACGCGTAGGCAGCGGACCGCCGATTTTCTTGTCCAGACGGTAAAATTTCTGGAAGTAAACGATCCCTTTCACTTCCAGCGGAGTGAACAGAGTGTCCCAGTCCAGACGATGGGCCGCATCGGCCTCGTCGTCGAATTGCTTTTGCCCCCCTACGGTTTCAATATCCGTACGCAGGAAGTACAGTACGTCCTTGACCGTTTCCGTAGTCGGCTTCAACGGCCAGAGTTGGTGCGCCATGTCCGGGCATAGCGTGATGCTGCACTGATTCAGCTTTTCCTTGGCCCACTGATATGAACGTGTATCCCGCACAAACATATGTAGATCCGGGTGAGCATTGAACAGCGCAGCGACCTCATTCCCCTTCTGCTCAGATTGAAAATGGATCGTCTGCGGCATGATTACAATACGGTGGTTCGGAAAATCCCGCACGATGCGTTCCCGCAGATTTTGGTGATTTGAATATAAATCGCCGAAATTACCGCCTCCGTGACACACGATAATCCAGTCGCCCGGAATTTGAAGCTGATCGGGAATATCCATAGCACTGTAACGGGCACGAACACGGATACTGTTATCCTTGAAGAACGCCTCGGTGCCTTTCATGATGAGTACATCCCCACCGTTGTTATAAACGGGATAGTCGACATAAATGATATTCGAACCTTGGGGGACTACGTCGAGAATGACGCTCAGCTTATTTTTCAGTTTAGCCATGGGATGCGAATTCGGCATCTTTCAGTTCTCCCTTCCTGCGCTTCTTTTGTATGGTCTGAATGACAAATGTGATATCACTTTTATCAAAAATGATCCGTGATAACGGAACATCGAAAAACATCGGGAATGAAAACAGCGAGAATGCCAACCGTACACAAGCGCCTACAAGCAAAGCAATGGCAATGCCGTCCAGACCGAAGATCGGGGTACACATAAAGAACAGCCCAACGGTAATGGCATAGGCTACAATTTGCCGGAACAGTACTAGCCCCGGACGTCCCAGCGCGTTAAAGGCCGAAGCCAAAATCCATGATCCGCCACCGATGATACATTCCAGTGACAGCAGGTAGAACGTTAGCGATGCTTCCAGAAAAGCGGGACCGTACAGCAGACCCAGCATGTATCGTCCAATGAACAAAGCAGGCACGATGACGATCAGCATTGCAGCCATGGAGATGCGAAAAGCACGTCCAACCGTTTCAACAATTTTGCTGTGCTCCATTCCCGTCACCTTCGGAAAGGTTACATTCGTGACGGCATTTTGCACCACATTGAACACACGAGACAAGGCGTAGACGACAGAGTACAGACCGAACGCTTTGGGTGACAGCAGCGCCACAATGACGATTTTGTCCGTTTGTGTGGACAGCGTCCCCATCAATTCCATCCCGTAGACTCTCGCTCCATAGCTATAATAAGGACGGAGCACCTGACGGCTGGTGAACGGGCGAAAAGTACGTAAATTCATATGCTTGCGCAAACGGAGGAACGCCCATACCAGCGCAAGGAAACTCGCGGCAAAATTCACGGTCCCCGCCAGCTGCACATTGAGCAGTCCCATCAGCCACAGCGTCACCAGACCGATGAAGTTCAGCAGCGGATAATAAAACAGCAGGCCGTTATATACGCTAAACCGATCCAGTCCTTGCGACAATGCTGTTGTCAGCGCCGTAAGCACCGCCAACGGTATCGCAGCCGCACAATAGAGCTGTGACAGGTGGACGATATCCGCACCATAGCCATTCAGCCACAGCGGCATGCATATCCACGCTACAGCTCCCGCCAGCAAGCTGGCAGGCAACTGAATCCACAGCGACAGCGCCACCAGCTCCTCTGTCGTGCCTGTTTTCTTCTTGAGGTTATAAATCAACGACGTTGGCAAGCCGAAGCTCAGCACGCTACCGATCAGCGTAGGCCAGAACAGAACCGCCGCCAGTTCCCCTTTCCCCTCGACTCCGAGCATACGTGCGGTCAGGATGGAAGTCAGGGTCGTGACGATCAGCACGAAAAAATTGTTAAAGCTCGTACGCATGATCGTTTTGGCGAGACTGTCACCCGTGAATACTTTCCTTGCTGCTGTCCATGTGCTCATGTTACGTCCAACTCCTGTTCCTTATTAAGCCTCTGTCTCTATGTTAACATCGCGCTCCTGCCGCACCTCCATCAGCCTACCGTTTTTTTGGAATTGCGTTCAGGCAGCTGACCTCCGCCAACAGGCTCCTTCGGACCTGAAAAGATCGCCTTCAGCGCTTTTTTGTAGCCTTGAATGGCAGTATAATTTTTCTTGGGCTTCTCTCTCAAAATTTGATACAGTGTCGTCCAATACAACGCTGCATAACCGATCGGCCCAGATCGCTCGTCCCGCAGTAGATGAATATGATTCATCACCCGCATATAAGTCACCTGCTCCATATTGTCGCGCGAGGACGGCGATTCGTGGTGAAGCAGCGTAAGCGCCGGGTTAATGTACAGCGGGCCGCTTTTCATGGCCATTCGTGAAAGCAACAGGTCTTCCCCTACGCTATAGCTTTGCAGCCAAGGTACAGGCTCCAGACTGCGAATCGCCTCACGACGAAATGACATATTGCAGCCGTGAAAAAACTCGGTTCGAAACGTCTTCTTCGCCTTGTGCCAGTTGTACATCGAACCGGACTGACCGCTGAGAGACAGCTTTCCTTTGGACAAGGACTGCTGGAATGATAACAGGCAACGGATGGTCCCCATGATGCTGTTGCTCATGCCCTTCGCAATGCCACCGACACCAGCGGCCTGCGGATAAGCCTCATAGGTGCGTATCAGCTCGTTCAAATAGTTGTTCGGCAGCTCAACATCATCGTCAAGGAACAAAATGATATCGCCCTGCGCCAGCTCCACCGTTTTTACACGTGAAAGCCATAAGCCCGGCTGCTCCTTGCGATGGTATCGGTAGGTAATCCCCGCTCTGCCCAATTGACGCTCATAGCGTTCCAGCACATGCCTCGGCAGTTCTCCATCATCAATAATCCACAGCTCGGTTTCACATGCCTCCGGTGCCCCACCAATAGCAATTGAATTGATGCATCGGGTCAGATCGTCAACCCGATTTCGGGTGCACAGGGCAATGGACAAGCTTAACATCATACTCCCCCTTTATCATGAAAATATATGAAGCCACAAGCTGCCCGCTTTTCGCAGACTGCACGTTTACAACAGATTTCTGATTACTGAACCGCCGGGCCTAAATATTCGTTATATTTTTGCTTGCGCGGGTTCAGAATAAACAGCACCCCCTGCTTGTATCCTTCTGCGGCATTAAAGTTACGGCGCAGTATTTCCTTGAACATCAGGTAGGACAAGGTCCATAAAAGCGCTCCGTAGTGGATGGCTCCCGCCTTTTTCAGAGCAAGAAAATAATAGTGATTGATCGCTGTAGCCTTGGCTACTTTGCCCGCCTTATCGCGCGAGCTTGGGGATTCGTGATGAATGATCGTTAAGTCGGGATTGATAACCAGTTTGCCATAACGGCTCGCCAACTGGCACATGTACAAATCG
Organism: Paenibacillus maysiensis; assembly: GCF_000520815.1. GTDB lineage: Bacteria > Bacillota > Bacilli > Paenibacillales > Paenibacillaceae > Paenibacillus > Paenibacillus maysiensis. Next base: position 63,892 of record NZ_ASRY01000196.1, read on the forward strand.
TCAGCCACGGCATAGCTGGTCATCCACGGATACGGCTTCATATCCCGAAGCGCATCCCGCCGGAATGACATGTTGCAGCCATGAAAAAATTCCGTATCAAAAACCTCCGTCGCTTCTCCCCAGCGCAGCAATGAACCTGCCAGGCTACTGGGAGAAAGCTTGCCGAGAGACGGAGACATCTGAAATGTCAAAATGCCCAGCAGCTTTCCTGCCCGGCTCGAATGTAGTCCCTTTGCAATCCCTCCAACACCCACAATCGTTTCATCCTGATCATAGGTATCGAGCAAGCGCCGGATATAGAGTTTATCGTCCAGTTCGGCATCATCGTCAAAATACAGCACGATATCATACCGTACGAGAGACAACGCTTCATAGCGGGACAACCAAACGCCGGGACGACTTTTTTTATGATACTTCAAAACGCCTTGAGGCAAGCCGGATACCATGTCACGGTACAGCTCGACCTGTTGGTCGGAAATATCGCCGTCATCCACAATCAGCAGCTCTACAGCCGTATGCTCCAGCTGCTGCTGTCCTGCAATAGATTGTATACAGCGTGTCAGATCTTCGATCCGATTGCGGGTACAAATGATGATGGAGACATCGGACATGCCATTACCTCCTGTGTGTATCCAGATGCTTTGGAAGAGATATTCAAAGTTTTTCCAATTGCTGGATGATATATGTTTATTGTATCTTTGACAGCGTTTGAGTGTATATACCTCTTTTGTATACTTTTTCAGTCTCCAAAAGGGTAGACAATACTCGAAAAAGGGCAAAAAAATAGGATCGGCTTCTAGCGCCAATCCTGTCTACCCTCGAAAGTCCAGAAACAACGTCGCATTCACATACCTGCGTGCCATGGACAAAAAATAACTATTTTGCACCGATACCGCAGCTACCAGCAATGTATTCCGAACGGCTTGACACTGGTTAGGGGTCAAATGCTGCAAACGGCTGGTGTATTGATCGGCCGCCTGAATCAGCAATTCCTCGGTCGCACCTTCCTGACGCTGCTGCCCTGTAGCAGAATTCCCATTTTCTTTGGCAAGCCCGGCTCCTGCCACATCCAGCAGCTGATCTCTATTCGCATCCAGCTCCTCAAACAAGGTTGAATAAGCAGCGTACAAATCGACCGGCTGGATTAGATCATCCGTATCATCCTCCGGCTGTTGGAACAGGATATGAAATAGCTGACGAATGGATTCAAAATCTAGACACGATTTCAAATCCTCCACAATGAGCAGCAGTGCAGCCTGGTTGACTGAATATTTTTTACCAATCTTGGGCGATCCGAGAAATTCCTTGAAGTCACGTTTGACCCAATTCTGCATAGAGGCCAATGAAACGTGGCTATACTCGACCAGTTGGCCGAGAGAAACGATTTCCTGTAGCGAAAAAGCTGCGCTGTGCTTGCCCTTGATAATTTTATCCAGCACAGGCGTTACCTCAGTATACAAAAATGTCGGCATCGTGCTGCCGGGACGGCCCGGATGGATATGGGTGCGTCTCCAGGCATCCTGAAGAACGGCCAACGGCTGCAATTCGCGGCGACCTTCCATCGCCAGCAGCAAATGGGCCATATCACGGCGTGTGAGGGTAAAAGACTCCATCTGCTTTCCTCCCTTTAAACCATTTCAAGTTCATTTGAACTCATCATACGCCCATAAACTAGGCTTGTAAAGTAAAGCAATGAGCCGTGCGGGTTCTGTTTTGCCTTATTTTCCGTACAAATTGGAGGCAGGTGACCTGCTATGATTGCATATGAACCTTGTATATTTGCTTTTAAGTTCTTAAAATAAGTTCAAGTGAACTTAAAATGGAGTTCATTAAAAATTGAACGAAAAAGGGATGAGTGAAAATTATATGGGTATAGGTGTCAGTCTATTTTTGTTCGCGGTGTTGATTTTATTTAGTGCTTTCTTCGTGGCTACCGAGTTTGCGATTATTAAAATCCGTTCCAGCCGGGTCGATCAGCTGGTCGTGGAAAATCGGAAAAACGCACTGGCGCTACAAAAGGTCGTCAATAATCTGGACGGCTACTTATCCGCCTGTCAGCTTGGTATTACGATTACAGCGTTGGGACTCGGCTGGCTCGGTGAACCCACCGTGGTCAAATTGCTGGAGCCTCTCTTTCAACAGCTCAACATCAATGGAGAATTTTCACATATCCTGGCCTTTATTATTTCATTTGTCATTGTAACTTACCTGCACGTGGTGATCGGTGAACTGGCTCCCAAAACGCTGGCGATCCGCAAAGCGGAAGCAGTAAGCTTGTTGACCTCCCCGGTCATCGTATGGTTTAACCGGATTATGTATCCGTTTATTTGGCTCCTGAATGGCTCGGCCAACCGTCTGGTTCGTTTGTTTGGTCTTCAACCGGCAAGCGAGCATGAGGAAGCGCACTCTCAGGAGGAAATTCAGATCATTTTGTCCGAAAGCGTGGAAAGTGGTAAGATCAATAACACCGAATATGGCTACGTGAATCGTATCTTTGCTTTTGACGAGACCGTTGCCAAAGAAATTATGGTGCCACGTACAGATATGGTATGCTTGTTTACGAATCGCTCGCTGAAAGAAAACATGCTAACCATTCACGAAGAGCAGTATACCCGTTTTCCGGTGGCGACAGAGAGCAAGGATCAGATTATCGGTATGATTAATACCAAGCAATTGTTCCTTGAGTATGACTGCAACCCTGAGCTTGATTTCCATACTCTGATTCAACCGATCCTGACCGTTCCGGAGGTTATACCCGTCAACACGCTGCTCAAACGCATGCAGAAGGAGCAGGTTCATATCGCCCTTCTCGTCGATGAATACGGCGGAACCTCCGGTCTGATTACCATAGAGGACATTTTGGAGGAAATTGTTGGCGAAATCCGAGACGAATTTGACAAGGATGAACGGAAGGAAATCGAGAAATTGACGGAGAACAGTTATTTGATGGATGGCAAGGTGATGCTTTCCGATCTGAGTGATCTGACTGGCTTGACGTTGGACGATGAGGACGTGGATACTGTCGGAGGGTGGGTGTATAGTCGGGTTCCGGAACCGAGACAGGGCAAGGAATTCATAGAAGATGATGTGAAATTTATCATTCGTGAAATGGGTAAAAATCGTATTCGACGGGTGGAGATTATTCTACACAATGAATCTCCTGTATCCGAATTGGAAGCGGAATCGGACACTTCTTCCCGGGAGTGAACCGCTGTGACCTGAGCGGCTTTCACTGTGCACTTGTTGCGTTCACTCCTACTGAAATGACATACTTCCAGGGCAAACGGCTTAGGGCGTTTGCCCTGCACGCGTGTAAGGAGGAACTAATAAAGTGGATATTTTATCATCTATTATTATGGGCATTATTGAAGGGCTGACAGAGTTTTTGCCGGTCTCTTCGACGGGTCATATGATCCTGACGGCTGATCTTCTCGGGTTAAACACGGAGAATGATACAGTCAAAACGTTCGAGGTTATTGTGCAGTTAGGTGCTGTGCTGGCGGTTGTCGTATTGTACTGGCGCAGGTTCCTGAGCTTATTTGATTTCAGACGCAGAATCTCGACCCAGCCGCGCCTGAACCTGCTACATATTATTTTGGCCATGATCCCTGCGGGTGTGATTGGCGTGCTGTTCCGTGATGTAATCAAGCAATACCTGTTTGGCCCTCAAACTGTTCTGTACAGTCTGATCATCGGAGGCTTGCTAATGATCGCGGCTGAAAAATTCCATCCGCCCATTAAATCGCATACGGTGGATGACATTACGTATAAGCAGGCTTTTACGATTGGCTTGTTCCAGGTTCTGGCTTTATGGCCGGGCTTCTCCCGTTCAGGCTCAACTATGTCCGGGGGCCTATTCGCCCGTGTAAGCCATACAGCAGCCGCTGAATTTACATTTTTAGTATCTGTTCCGATCATGCTGGGCGCATCGGGTATTGATATGATCAAAAGCATGGACCATCTGTCTATGAGCGATTTTCCGGTGTTCGCGGCAGGCTTTATCACTGCCTTTATCGTTGGAATGCTGGCGATCAAAACGTTCCTCGGTCTGCTCAAACGCTTGAGCCTGACTTCATTCGCCATCTACCGCTTCGTATTGGCGGCTGTGTTCTTCTTTATTATTTTGTAAGCTGTTGTTTGTTGCCGCAAAGCCTTCATGCTTTTCAGCAACAAGAGTTCGTTTCGTATGACAAAAAAGGGATATCCCATGAGCATGATTCGTCAGCCATGGGATATCCCTTTTTCTATTTTACCGAAATGAAAGATACGTTTGATTCAATCCCTTGAATCGTACGACTTTGACTATAGTTTCGATTATTGTTTTGATTCCAACGTGGTCAGGTATTCGGAAATTTGTGCTGGCGTCTTGGCATATTTGCTGTGCAAATGAGCAATTTTTTCGCCGTTACGGAAAACGAGCAGACTCGGAATACCGCGTACCTGATTTTCTTCGGCAATCGGCTGGAATTTCTCAGCATCAAGCGCAAAGAAACGCTTATCCGCATTTTCCTCAATAATGCCACCCATGAATTTGTCCAGTGTCTTGCAATCCGGACACCAGGTTGCATCAAATTTCACGACAGTCAAGCCGTCACCATTAATCAAATCCTGATACTGCTGCTGTGATTCGATACGTTCCATTTGTTGATTCCTCCTAGTGTATATTTTTGAACGTCTCCATACTCAAATATGGATTATAAACCTAAGCTTATTCTTATATTGTAATGATTCTTTCATATATTGCAACTATAGCGAGTACACGTTCGAAAGTATGACCCAATTTATCGGCTGGCAAATCGCATTTCCGACCGTGCGACAAAGATTCCCCTCTGCCCTACCTGTACTCATATCAGCGGTATTGCGCATCATAGCGGTTGGCCCGGCTCATTTGCTGTAGCGCTTCCCGCTCCTGCCTGGATAACGGCGGGATACTGGCTACTGCGATATTATGCTCCAATTGCCCCAGTGAGCTTGCACCCGGAATGACAGCAGCGACAGCCGGATGAGATAGGCTATAACGGATTGCCGTCTGCCCCATGCTGCGCTCTGTACCCGTAAACGCCTTCAGTTGCTTACGTATGTCCAGCAGCTCTGCCCCTTCGTAGTCCAGATAGCCCTTGGCTACCTTGCCTTCTCCTTCGTCGGTCAACACGCCGCTGGCGACAGGCCCGCGTGCAATGACGCTGATTCCCCGCTCCTGAAGTAATGACAGTACCTCTTCCTCTGCCCGACGGTCCAGCAAGCTATATTGATTCATGACGCTGACGATATTCGAACGCTCGACATATTCACGGATGACGTGAGGACGAATCGAGGAAATGCCATAATAACGGATGACCCCCTCTCTTTTGAGCTGTTCAAAAGCCTCAATCGTTTCGTCGATGGGATCGTCAATCGTCCCACCGTGAAGCTGATACAGGTCGATATAGTCCGTTCCCAGGCGACGCAGGCTTTCTTTGACTGCAGACAGAATATATTCCTTGGACGGGTCCCATCTCCCGCCATCTTGGCCCGGGATACGCCGATTACCGACCTTGGTCGCCAAAACGACATCTTGTCGCCGTCCACGGATCGCTGCACCCACAATTTCCTCATTACGCCCGTGTTGGTACAAATCCGCTGTATCCAGCAGGTTCACGCCCCGATCCAGCGCTTCATGAATCAGGTAGACACCTTGCTGTTCCTCCGTACCGACCGACATACAGCCCAAGCCAATCTCGCCTACCAGCAAATCCGAAGATCCCAGACGATTTTTCTTCATTTATGCTCCCCTCACTTCCAATAACATATAACTTTAAATTTTTAATATTTCTCTATTATACGAAAAAAGTATACAAAAAAAACAACCCCAAGTATTCGTAACCGTCTGAAAAATAACGGTTGCAAAAGCAATGGAGCCACCTGTCAGAATGAAGGCTGCGATCTTTTTTTATCGTCGAGGCAGCGCGTAATGACAGGTATGTTCTCCTAAAATACCATTGAAATAACCCTAGACTTCCCTATTGTAAAAATCAGCACTTTTTTTTGGAATATTAACTATTTTTGGGATGCCAACTTTTTATTATTTCAGTAATACCTTCACTCTTTTATGAGGAGTTTCCGAACAGTCCAGGTAAACATTCAGCAATTAAGAGCAATATCCTGTAAACTGGAAATAGAATATTCCTATAACCCTCTTTAACGTTTTACTGTCGCTGCTTTCTAAAAAACCGATCCTAGTCGAACGCTTATCAAAAAACAGGAGGTAAATAATGAATTATATATTAATTGTCGAGGATGATATCGCATTGAGTAATGGTATTGTTCTTGCTCTTAAAGAACCTATCAACGTATTTGTGCAAACGTATGACATTGCTGCTGCAAAAGAACAATTGAACATCACTGCTTTTGATTTAGTCATCCTGGATATTAATTTACCAGATGGAAACGGGCTTGATCTTTTAACAGATATACGTAAAACAAAAGCTTTGCCAGTCATTGTTCTGACTGCGAATGATATGGAAACGGATATCGTAACCGGTCTTGAGCTGGGTGCGGACGACTATATCACCAAACCTTTCAGTCTTATGGTATTAAGAGCTAGAGTGGGCGTTCAGCTAAAGAAATCCAGATACTCGCTTGCAGACTCCATTCAGCTCGATAATTTTTCCTTTTCATTCGAGAGGATGGAATTTATTAAGAATGGTACACCTATTGAACTAAGTAAAACTGAGCAAAAATTGTTGCGCATCCTAATCAACAATCGAGGAAATACCGTTTCGCGTGATCATTTGATAGACAGCATCTGGACTGACGGGGCTGAGTATGTAGGTGAAAATGCCTTGTCAGTTACGATAAAAAGGCTACGTGACAAGCTCGAGGATCATCCTTCTTCCCCACAATATATTAAAACGGTTTATGGGCTGGGCTACACATGGGCGTTGAAATGACAACACTCCTATATATATGTATTGGAATTGCCGTTGTTGCTGTATGCACCGCTGTATGTGCTATTATGCTGTATCGCAGGAGCATCCAAAAAACAATGAAAACCATTGAGAACATGCTTGATGCCGCGATAAATGGCAGCTTCTCAGAGGATGTCTTTGATGAATCCGTTCTTTCTTCAATAGAAGCTAAATTTGTGAGATTTCTTTCCATTTGTTCCGTGTCCTCCAAAAATCTGCTTGCTGAAAAGAATAAAATAAATGAGCTGATTTCCGATATTTCACACCAAACGAAAACACCATTGGCCAACATCCTGCTTTATTCCCAATTACTTAGCGAATACGAACTATCACAGGATACCTCCACTTGTGTGAAAGCTCTATCTGCACAGGCCGAAAAGCTTAACTTTCTGATCCAGGCATTGTTGAAAACATCGCGGCTTGAAACGGGGATTATCACGGTAGCGCCAAGACGAGAATCTGTTCAAAAGCTCCTGCACAGTGCAAAGGAGCAAATTATGCCAAAAGCGGATGGCAAAGGCATCTCGGTTGTTATGGAGAATACGACGATTTATGCTTGCTTTGATCTGAAATGGACGTCCGAAGCAGTCCACAATATTATGGACAATGCTGTGAAGTATACAGAAACCGGCGGAAGCATTATCATAAATGTGATTGCGTATGATTTGTTTTGCCGGATCGATATTACCGACAATGGTATAGGGATTGCAGAAGAGGAAAAGAGTAGAATCTTTATGCGTTTCTATCGCTCCCCTACCGTAAACTCACAAGAGGGTATCGGGATTGGACTATTTTTGGCTAGAAAAATCATCGTTGCTGAAGGTGGCTACATCAAGGTACAGTCACGCTGTCGCAGTGGCTCCACCTTCTCCATTTTCCTTCCCATGGACAAATAGTTCTTTCAACACCGTTAGATTTCAGAAAGGCTGTTAGAGGATTGATATGGTAAAGTCTGTATTGCAGGGCGTCACAATACAGACTTTTTTATGGAGGAGAACGTATAGGGCTCTATTGAAAACTCAAGAGTTGAAAAAGTACTATGGCCAAACAGGAATTGTCAATGCATACCTCATATTTGGTAATAACTTGAATCTGGGAGAAAAACAAAAATGTGACTCTGGAAAACGCTTATCCCCTTGAGGAAGCCCCGCCGAATTATATGAATCATAATATCAACTTTCCCCATCTATTTCCACCAATCTAGTACGGATACGAGAAAGATCATAGCGCTAACTTTTGCTTTGCTGATAATCATGCTTATCGACTACTTGATCATCTACAATTTAGCGAAGCTTCACGGATGCCAATTAGCTCCATGAGTTTCGCTATTGACATTTGCGGAGATTTCCAAACCATTGGGTTCGGTACAATCATATTTGCAACTAGAACCATCACATTGTACTTCCATTTCAAAATCAATAATTTCTAAAACCTTAACTTTTTCCATGTTAATTCCACCTCCTTTCACTATTAAAATATCATTAAAAATACTTCTAAATTTTCTATTGTATAAAACAGTGTATTATTTGGCATAATTAGTGGCTTATGCATTGTTTACATCCAGGGGCAACACTCTACTTTCCCAGATGTGATGCAAAAGAAAAACCCCCGTCTCAAAAGACGAGGGCACTAGACAAACTAAGAAGTATTCTTACTTCTTCCTTTCAGGGGTCAATTAATACCTGATTAGATAAATCATTCTTTCAAAAAGATTCGAAGAAATGAACGCTACAATGTCCATCGTCACCAAGACAATCATGTTTGCAATGATTAGGATCACACTGTACTTCCATATCAAAATCCATATTTTCTAAAATTTCAATTTTCTCCATGTTAATTCCACCTCCTTTCACTATTAAAATA
>NZ_ASRY01000197.1 GCF_000520815.1 Paenibacillus maysiensis
TTGGTTCAGTTGGCTCCGTAGGTTCAGACGGGTCTGGATTAGGACTTGGTGTCGGATCTGGTGTTGGATCTGGATTTGGCGTTGGATCTACAGGCACGGGATCTATAGGAGTTGGCTCTATTAGATTGAATGTTTTTAAAGTTCCTTCAATGTCCACACCGTAGAAGAAAATATAGTTGGTACCATTATTTCTCAATTCGAATGAGTGTTCATCTGAACTTAAATCCGTTTTTTCAAACATAATTTTTTTCTTATACTCACTTGCACCGGAAAAATTAATTTTACCGACGACTTGACCGTCGATTAATACATCAGTATTAGATGAGCCGGATGCCCATGTAGTGGATATATATCTGATTTTAGAACCGGTAAAATTAAATTTTATACCTGTATCCTTATTACCGATTGTAGAATTATAAGATAATGAACTTGGATCCAGCGTCCATTTTCCACCTGAATAGGTTATCTCACTTGAGTCGTGATTATATCTTGTCCAACCTTGCTCGGGTTGAACTAATACTGACCCAATACTTGTAGCAGCAAAAGTGGGTGAAACGATAAATAATGCAAAAAACATGGAAAGTAAGAGTGGGATAAAAATCTTTTTCATTTATATTCTCCTTTGAGTTAATTTACTTACCAAGAATACAAAATAACAAAAAGGATGTCTAAACATTAATGTCTATATATTCAAATATAAGTTTAATAATGGAATTAATTTTAGGGGGTAATAAGGTCTGTCTTTGAATAACTGGCGGCTATTTATTATGTTGCGACAACATACGAGATACTTCGACATCTCTATCAATATAGTATAAAAAAGTTTAACTGCTAATGGAGGTGTCATGTGGTAAGTGGATTTGTATAGCGGATATTAAAGTAACATTTGAGACTAGAATAGGTAGTAATGCACAAAATGAAAGTTCCCTTGTATTTGCCACGGAGCATGACTTTCCTTTATTACAAAATAAGCTGACGGGATTATTTAAAGATAGTAGATATTCTTGTTATCCACATATTTTTTTGTAGAAAAGTATAAGTTGTGGGTGGAAAAGTCTATTCTAGGTTCATTTGATGATTATTGCCTTGTTCTTAAGATGGATGGAGAAATTATTGGATTCGTAACAATTAAAGAAAATTTAAACGACAGAGAAGCAAGGATCGGTCTTCTGGGAGTTGATCTAAAGCACCAAAGCCATGGAATAGGCACGAAGTTACTAACAGAGTTAAAAGTGTTTCTTGAATCCAGGCCAATTGATCAACTATTAGTTTCGACACAAGGCAGAAATTATAATGCTATGAATTTATATATAAAGTGTGGTTATAGAATTCAAAAAATGGAAAGTTGGTATTATTGGACGAGGGAGTCGAAAGAAGAGGTGCAAATGAAACTTCCTAGCTTCCCCAGATGACAGTGCCCTCTTTGTATGATGAGGGTGCTGTTCAAGGCTCGTTCATAGATCCAACACTAGATCGTTTAGGACGAAATCTTAAAATAAAGGATAATTAAGTATTTTATAGAATTAGTATATTGTTCATAGGATTCTTTTCAATCTATGAATAATTTTAAGTATTTTGAGAAGGGATGATGTTTATGAAGTGGGGGAAATATTTTTCAGGGGTTTTATTGGTCATTTTAGTTTTAAGCAGTACGTCAGTAGCTCCAGCCTCAGTTGAGGCCAACTCGTCAAATACTACAACGAAGGATACTGCGACGAGGTCTCTTTCAGTCAATGCAACTCAAGCGTTGGGGCCTACCAGTACGACTGATGCTGTATATGGTGAGACTCTTAAAGTGAACAATCATCGGGTTTCATTAATGTCTAATTTCAATGTGAACGGTGATCTTATGAGTTTCACTGATTCATTAACGACAGCTGATCCAGCAGATTTTTGGTTCTTTAACGTACCTACAGATAGAAGCATTCTGGCTCAGATCAGATCAAGTAATCCCAATTATAGATTTGATTTGTATTCGATTGATTGGAGCACAGGGACAGCAAGTCTGACTGGTTTTGGAGGAAAGGCCTCTGAATTGAAGTTTGCTACAGACCTAAAAGCAGGGGACTGGGGACTTCGTGTTACTTCCACAGGAACGGTAGGTGAGAGTTATAGTATTCACATGAATGCAGCCTCGCCAGCGGATACGCCGATTAATGGTAAGACAGCTAAGCTAACCTCCTATTCTAACAATTTGTTATCTACGGTAATTGAGTATCCAAACGGAGATATTAAGGTGAATGGGGCTCAAATTGCCAATACGACGGCGGCGAACCCGAATTTGGAATGGTCAAGAGAATTTAACTTCTCCAGTGGTGGCAGTTATTCTTCAAGAAGTCATAATGTATCAGATGTTCGGATTAAAAGCGTCACTACGCCTGTGAAATATACTTCAAATTATGCAAGCTCGGATAATGCGGTTTTAATTGTCCTAAATGAGGGAACGCTTTTCACCTATTTTGAATCAGCATATAGTTCTGGCAATCCACCGTATCACAGTTCCTCTTTCGTTGACACCAGCGGCAGAACTACCCCGAGACGCCTGGATTTTATTGATATGGCTGGAGATCCAGATATTCTTGTGTATGATCTGGATACAAAGAAAGTAATTGATTTTGTAAGTAGCTTGAATTATTACTATGCCAAAGGGATTGAACCGCAACCGACGGTAGTTTACTATAATTAAGTGAAACGGGATGCAACAAAAATTTTAATTGAATTTATTTTATGAGTTTCGAACGCTCACAAAGAGTTTACTATATGAATATAGTAGGCTCTTTTGCCTATTATACCATGCCAATCTATAGGAATAGAGTGATTTACTCATGATAAATGGAATAAGTATGAATGAAAACATTATCAATTCCAATTGACAATGGATAACCTTGGGTGGTATAGTCGGAATTGTAGGCGAGAGCCTCACTTCATTTGATGACGAAGGGAATGTTAGTGCATGCAAGGTAAAGTTAAATGGTTTAACGCAGAAAAAGGTTATGGTTTCATTGAAACTGCTGATGGCGGCGACGTATTCGTTCATTTTTCCGCAATTCAAACAGAAGGCTTCAAAACACTTGAAGAAGGACAAGACGTGGAGTTCGACATTGTCGAAGGCGCACGTGGACCACAAGCCGCTAACGTAACCAAATTATAATCATCCCCGGCATAGCCGACCTACATAATTGGTAAGATGGTTAGCAACGGATAACGCGCTAGCAACTGCCCTGGAATATATTCCAGGGCTTTTTTATGTTTTCTAGATGAGCAGATGTACAATAAAAACATAAAAAAGCCTCTTACACGATGGTAAGGAGCTAGGCGATACACAGCACGGTGAAAAGCTACTTTACAGAACCGTCGAAGTCAGCCATCTCCACAAAAATGGTGTTGAAGGAAATAGCTGAGCATCAAGCCAAGAATATATAGATGATGCAACAGAGCAACTTTTTTATATGTGTTCATTATTCACATGTGTATGCAGGTCTCTTTAAAACATGATCTTTTTCAAAAGATGAGATAGTCGCCAAGGGTTTTATCGAAAAAAGAAGATTTTTGTAAAATAGCTCCGAAATGTTGGGTGTTTTTTTACTTGGCGCTAACATATGTGCTATACTGAAGGGGCAAAGGAGGCGTGCCCTATGAACTTAACAGTACGAGGTCAACAGATCGAGGTTACCGACGCTTTGAAGGACTACGTTGATAAGAAATTCAGCAGACTTGAGAAGTATTTCGATGCACCCCCGACGTCTGATGGAAGTGTGACGTTAAGCACAACCAGAGATTTGCACACTGTAGAAGTAACCATTCCTTTGCCGGGGCTTGTGCTCCGTGCCGAAGACGAAAGCGACGACATGTATGCGTCCATTGATGCCGTGGTAGACAAGCTTGAGCGGCAGATCCGCAAGCATAAAACCAAGCTGAACCGTAAATTCCGTCAGGAAGGCAGTTTGAAGACCCTTTTTGTAGAAGGGACGGCAGGTAGCGTGGCTGTTGCTGAAGATGAGGATGCAGAATTGGATGAGCTGGAAGTCGTCCGCACCAAGCGTTTCTTATTGAAACCGATGGATGTGGAAGAGGCCATTCTTCAAATGAACATGGTTGGACATAATTTCTTCGTATTTGCCAATATCGATAACGAAGAAGTCAGCGTGGTTTACAAGCGCAATGACGGCAAATACGGCCTGATCGAACGGGAATAATCTGTAAGGCAGGAACTTATCATGTTTTAAAATGAATAGCGGGTTCCCGATTGAAAGCATGCTTCATTGGAGATTGGGAAGAATGAAAATAACGACGAGCCTTATCCTTGCGAACCTGGCGGGGTAGGGCTCTTTTATATGTTTTTCTGAAAATGAAATGTAAATTTTGATGCAAATAAGCGTAACCAAATGTGTATTTCATGCGTCAATTGTTTTGGTATCTTTAACCGGATGCAAATCAGGGAGCGGCTTGTGTTGCGGCATGTCCTACAAACTGTTACAATTTATGCAAAGAACATCGCACGATGGGCTGGTATAGCCGGGCCTGTCAAACATATCGGGAATCAATTTCATCATGGACCCTTTCTTATTGTGAAATTGATTCTATTAATTGTTTTGCGTGAAAGGGGTAAACCATGCTAGGAATTGTAAAGAAAATTTTTGGAGATACAAATGAACGTGACGTCAAGCGTTTAATGAAGACGGTTGAGCTGATCAATAAATTAGAGCCGGATTTCGAGAAGCTATCGGATGAGGAGCTGCAAGCGAAAACGGCGGAGTTTAAAGCCCGGATTGAGCAGGGAACTACGGCGGAGGAGATTTTGCCGGAAGCTTTTGCAACCGTCCGTGAGGCGTCCAAGCGGGTGCTGGGCAAACGTCATTATGACGTACAGTTGCTTGGCGGTATTGCGCTGCATGAAGGTAAAATTGCCGAAATGAAAACCGGCGAAGGTAAAACACTGGTGGGAACACTGCCGGTTTATTTGAATGCACTGTTGGGCAAAGGCGTGCACGTGGTTACGGTCAATGACTATTTGGCGCAACGTGACAGCGGAGAAATGGGACAAGTCTATAACTTCCTGGGCATGTCGGTCGGGCTGAATTTGTCCGGTCTGGGTCATGGAGAAAAGCAAGCTGCATATGCTTGCGACATCACGTACGGCACGAACAATGAGTTTGGATTCGATTACCTGCGTGACAACATGGTGCTTTATAAAGAACAGATGGTACAACGTCCGTTGTACTTCTGTATCATTGATGAAGTGGATTCGATTCTCGTCGATGAAGCTCGTACACCATTGATTATTTCGGGACAAGCTCAGAAATCTACGGAGCTGTATTTTGCGGCTGACCGTTTTGTGAAGAGCCTGAATGTCGAAGAAGATTACACCTTGGATATCAAGGTGAAGTCGGTTGCTTTGACTGAGAACGGTGTATCCAAAGCTGAGAATTTCTTCGGACTGGAGAACCTGTATGATCAGGAAAGTGTGACAATTAATCACCACATTGTGCAGGCATTGAAGGCTAACGCCATTATGCGTCTGGATGTGGATTATGTCGTAGCTGACGGCGAAGTTCTGATTGTCGATGAGTTCACAGGCCGTCTGATGGCCGGACGTCGCTACAGCGATGGTTTGCATCAGGCGATTGAAGCGAAGGAAAATATCGTTGTACAGAACGAGAGCATGACGCTGGCGACGATTACCTTCCAAAACTATTTCCGTATGTATCGCAAATTGGCGGGTATGACGGGTACAGCTAAAACAGAAGAAGAAGAATTCAAAAAAATATATGGTCTGGAAGTTCTCCAGATCCCTACGAACCGGGCGAATCAGCGTGTGGATATGCCTGACGTAGTATACAAGAGCGTAAAAGGTAAATTCCATGCGGTAGTGGATGAAATTGTGGAGCGCCACAAAAACAACCAGCCGATATTGGTAGGTACGATTTCCATTGAAAATTCGGAGCTTCTTTCCGAAATGCTGAAACGCAAAGGCGTTCGGCATAAAGTGCTTAACGCCAAGTATCATGCCGAGGAAGCTGAAATCATTTCCCGTGCAGGTGAAGCGGGTTCGGTAACCATCGCGACGAACATGGCGGGACGTGGTACAGATATCGTGTTAGGCGAAGGCGTAGCGAGTATTGGTGGTTTACACATCATCGGTACAGAGCGTCACGAATCTCGTCGTATTGATAATCAGCTTCGCGGACGTGCAGGGCGTCAGGGTGATCCGGGCTCCACACAATTTTACTTATCGCTGGGCGATGAGTTAATGAAGCGTTTTGGTGCAGACAACGTGCTGAATATGATGGAGCGCTTGGGCTTCGAGGAAGACCAACCGATTGAAAGCCGCATGATTACACGTGCTATCGAATCGGCGCAAAAACGTGTTGAGGGCAACAACTTTGACCAGCGTAAAGTCGTTCTCCAGTATGATGATGTGATGAACCAGCAACGTACTATTATTTACAAACAGCGTCGTGAAGTGCTGGAATCCGAGAACATTAAAGAAGTTGTGTTCGACATGATCAGGCCTGTCATTGAGCGTGTGGTTGAAGCTCATTGCGGAGATGACATTCCTGAAAACTGGGAACTTGAAGAAGTGGCAGAATACGTGAACAGCAATCTGCTTGATGAAAATGCAATCAGTCGTGATGATCTGTGGGGTAAAGAAAAAGAAGAGATCATTGAAATGATCTTCGAGAAAGTAACGGAAAGATACCACAGACGTGAAGAGACGATTGGCGAAGACATGGTACGCGAGTTCGAGAAAGTTATCGTATTGCGTGCAGTGGATAGCAAATGGATGGATCATATTGATGCTATGGATCAGCTGCGTCAAGGTATTCACTTGCGTGCTTATGGCGGTACCGATCCGTTGCGTGAATACCAGTTTGAAGGTTTTGAAATGTTCCATGCCATGATCGCCAGCATCCAGGAGGAAGTAGCGACTTACATCATGAAGGCGCAAATTGAATCCAACCAAGAGCGTCAGGCTGTTATCGACGAAGACAAAATTTCGACGAGTGGCGAACCTGCTGCTCCTAAAAAGAAATCCGCCCCTTCGCGTCCGCGCAGAAAATAACGGATTGAAGGACGGATTTAGGGAAGCATTCATTTCCTGTAATGCATATAATGGCAGGCGGCAGTTTATCCAACTGACCGTCGGCCATTTTGTGCCATACAGGGAAGCACCCTGTTATTTAAAATTCGTTTGACTTTACGGCGGTCGGTAGCGAAGCGAAGGATTTGAATCTGGAGAAGCGCCAGCGTTCGCCTTTGCAGTGAGATGCCCACCTTTAAATGTGTTATTTCAATCAAGGGCATCTCACTGCAACAGCGTTCGTAAGATCAAATCCTTCGCGTAGCGTCTCTTATCGCCCGTCCGTAACTCAACACACTTTTAAACCGTTAACCTAATGACTAAAAGGAGAATGACATAATGATCGATCCAAATGTAAAGCATGATTTAAGAGAAATAGGCAAGAAATTAACAAACCTTAGGGGGTCTCTTTGACTTAGATCTCAAACAGGAAATGATCGCAAACTTTGAGGAAAAGATGGCTGCGCCTGATTTTTGGGATGATAACGATAAAGCCCAAGCCGTGATCGCGGAAATGAACGCGGTTAAGTCTTCTGTAGACAGCTATGAACAGCTCCGTCAGGAATATGAGGATGCGGGGATGATGGCTGAGCTGGCTGATGAGGAAGGCGACGAAACACTGGCTGGAGAAATTGAAAACAGTATCAGGTCCTTGCTGAGCAAGCTTCAGGAGTTTGAATTGCAATTGCTTTTAAATCAGCCATATGACAAGCTTAATGCTATTTTGGAGCTGCATCCGGGGGCAGGGGGAACCGAGTCGCAGGACTGGGGTCAAATGCTGCTACGGATGTATACACGCTGGGCAGAAAAACGCGGCTTTAAGGTAGAAACGCTGGATTACCTTGCGGGTGATGAAGCAGGGATCAAGAGCGTAACGTTGCTGATCAAGGGCTATAATGCTTACGGCTACCTCAAAGCAGAAAAAGGCGTGCATCGTCTCGTTCGCATTTCTCCATTTGATTCTTCGGGTCGTCGGCATACGTCGTTCGTATCCTGCGATGTCGTGCCGGAAATTGCGGATGATGTGGACGTTGAAATCCGGACAGAGGATCTTAAAATTGATACGTACCGGGCCAGCGGTGCAGGCGGTCAGCATATTAATACGACCGACTCAGCAGTTCGGATTACGCATCTTCCTTCAGGCATTGTTGTAACTTGTCAAAATGAGCGCTCCCAGATCAAGAACCGTGAGCAGGCTATGACGATGCTTCGTTCCAAGCTCTACGAGCGCAAAATTGAAGAGCAACGGCAACAATTGGACGAAATCCGTGGGGAACAGTCCGATATTGCATGGGGCAGCCAAATTCGTTCTTACGTGTTCCACCCATACAGTATGGTGAAGGATCACCGTACCAGTGTAGAAACAGGCAACGTAGGGGCTGTCATGGATGGCGATCTGGACCCGTTCATCGACGGTTACCTGCGGAGTCAGATCAAGCTGGACGCAGAATAATAGCCTGTACGTTTTCCTACAGTCCCGTAGGCCAAGTGCCTGCGGACTGTAGGAATTTTTGTGTACACGGTATTTTTAAATTAAAGGAGAATACGAAAGATGTCCCAAATGAATCTTCCCGCTGCTCGGCGAAGACGCCGTAAGCCTCTGATTGCCGCCAGCGGCCCCGCTCGCAATGTGATGGATATTCTGCTCATTGTGCTCGGCTCCTTCATTACGGCGCTGACCTTCAATATGTTCCTGCTTCCCAACCGAATCGCATCCGGGGGTGTGTCGGGTTTATCTATTTTGGGCGAGGAACTGTTTGGTCTGGAACCAGCTTATACGCAGTGGGGAATGAATATTCCGTTATTTATAGCGGGGGTGCTGCTGTTAGGAAAGAAATACGGTTTGCGTTCCCTGCTGGGGAGTATCATGCTGCCGTTATTTGTGTACGTAACTAAGGATTGGGCAGTTCCGACAACGAATCCGCTGTTGGCTTCGCTGTATGGTGGAATTGGAGTAGGATTGGGATTGGGCACCGTGTTCCGGGGCAGAGGCTCGACGGGTGGGCTGGCTATTTTGGCGCAGATCATTCAAAAGTATACCGGCCTCAGCCTATCACTCTGCGTCATGCTCATGGATGGTACGGTCATCACACTGGCTGGCTTTGCTCTATCGCCGGAACGGGCGCTGTATGCGCTGATTGGTTTGTTTGTAACCGGCAAGGTCATTGATGCGGTGGAAATGGGGTTAAGCTACTCTAAAGTGGCCTATATCATATCCAATCAGAAGGAAAAGATCACACAGGCTATTTTACAGGACTTGGATCGGGGATTGACGGAGCTGGCAGGACGAGGCGGTTATACGAACGAAGAACGTCCTGTGCTAATGGTTGTGGTAGGCCAAAATGAGGTGACTCGTCTCAAAACGCTTGTTCGCCTGGTAGATCCGGATGCTTTTGTAATCATTAGTAATACGCGTGAAGTATTGGGTGAAGGGTTTAAGAAGGAAGGCTAAAAACAGGATGGCTTGTCGGGAGACATGGTTTTAGCTAATAAAATAGGGGGAACTCCGTTTTTGCAAAACGTGGTTTCCCTTTTTGTATTTATACAGGCTCAGATAGGAACCTCGACATCAAGTGCAGCCAAATGAATACTAATGCATGAGACAATCATTTCAAATTTGGGTGAATAACTTTACATGAGTGTGTTGTATTTATATGAATAAGATCGTATAATAATACATATTTCATAGGAACGGAATGGAGGAAGGTCTGTGATCAGCAAGCTAAAAGTGGCAATTGTCGGTTCCACCGGGTATGGCGGGGTGGAGCTCATTCGTTTTTTGGTTCATCATCCGCAGGTAGAGATCGTATCTGTTATTTCTTCGTCCAGCGCGGGTGTTCCGATCAGTGACGGGTTTCCACATCTGACGGACATTGTGGTTCAGGATTTGGACGGTGTCGATATTCGAGAGATTGCTGCCAAGGCTGATCTGGTTTTCGCAGCTACGCCTTCTGGTGTCAGCACCAAGCTGGTGCCGCAGCTTCTGGATGCTGGATTGAAGGTCATTGACCTCTCCGGGGATTTCAGACTGCGAAGCGGAGAAACGTATGAAGCATGGTATAAAAAGCCTGCGGCTTCACCCGAATATCTCAAGCAAGCCGTATACGGACTCAGTGAGGTGCATGCAGAAAAGCTTGCTGGCGTCTCTTTTATTTCTAATCCGGGTTGCTACGCAACGGCTACCTTGCTGGGAATTATCCCTGCGTTGAAGGCGGATTGGATCGACCATCGGACGCTGATTGTAGATGCCAAATCCGGGGTATCCGGCTCCGGCCGGGGAACAAGTCTCGTTTCGCATTATGCGGAGATGAACGAAAATTTTAAAGCCTACAAGATTAACAAGCACCAGCATATCCCTGAGATCGAACAGGTATTGGGCGATATTGCGGGTGAGGACGTTATGATTACGTTTACGACGCAATTGGTTCCGATGACCCGAGGAATTATGAGTACGATCTATGTCACGTTGAAGGGTGAACATACAGATCAGGATCTCATTGGGCTATACCGGGATTATTATAAAGACCATCCTTTTGTCCGTGTGCGCGGTGAAGGTATATGGCCAGCAACGAAGGAAGTATTTGGCTCCAATTATTGTGATATCGGTTTTGCAGCAGATGCACGGACTGGGCGCCTTACGATTATTTCGGTCATTGATAATGTCGTGAAGGGTGCTGCCGGACAGGCGATTCAGAACTTAAACTTGATGATGGGATGGGAGGAGAACCTCGGACTGGGCTTCATACCGGTATATCCGTAAGCAGCAAGCAGCCGCAACAGGGAAACGTAAGCGAGCGGGAATGGATTCGCTAATGGAACCGTTACTTATAGAAAGCGTTGCAGACGAGGGCACACAATTATGGGCAAATCAGGGTTTACAGTAGTAAACGGGGGGAATATCGTAACCCCGCGCGGCTTTACAGCCGGAGGATTGCACTGCGGACTTAAAAATACCGACCGCAACGATATCGGCGCGATTCGCTGTGAGGTAGAGGCAACGGCCGCTGCGGTATACACCACCAATGTATTTCAGGCCGCACCACTCAAAGTGACTCGCGAAAGTCTCGTGGACGGTCGTCTGCAAGCGGTCGTGGTGAACAGCGGGAACGCCAATGCCTGCACCGGACAGCAAGGAGAGCAGGATGCCTACGCTATGCGATCGGCTGCTGCTCGTGAGCTGGGTGTTGCGGAGAGCAATGTAGCCGTTGCATCAACGGGCGTGATTGGCGAGCATTTGAAAATGGACCGTGTGCTTGGCGGCATATCCGCATTACCTGGCCGTGTGAACGGGGAAAACGACGGAGCGGAGCAATTTACGCAAGCCATTTTGACGACGGACTTGGTTAAAAAGGAAGCATGCGTGGCGGTTGAAGTGGATGGTGTGACCGTACACATCGCCGGGGCGGCGAAGGGCTCAGGCATGATTCATCCGAACATGGCGACGATGCTGGCTTTTATGACTTGTGATGCTGCAATTGGGCAGACTGCACTTCATCAGCTATTGAAGCAGGCAACAGATACCAGCTTTAATATGATTACAGTAGATGGCGATACGAGCACGAACGATATGCTGATCGCGATGGCAAGCGGACTGGCGGGTAACCGTGAGCTGCACGCAGGACATCCCGATTGGGCTGCTTTTGCCGAGGCGTTCACTTATATCTGCCGTGAGCTGGCGAAGGCAATTGCCCGCGATGGGGAAGGCGCTACGAAGCTGGTAGAGGTATCCGTGAGCGGCGCGGTAAGCGATGCATCTGCTCAGGCGATAGCGAAGACAGTGATCGGGTCCAGTCTGGTGAAGTCGGCCGTTTTTGGTGCTGATGCGAACTGGGGCCGGATTATTGCAGCTGTCGGGCGGGCTGGAGAGCCGGTCAATCCAGATACGGTAGACATCCGCTTGGGTGATATTGTTGTGCTGAGCGCGTCCAGCCCAGTCGCTTTTGATGAAGATGAGGCGCTCTCCTATCTTCGGGGAGATACGGTGCGGATTATTGTGGATTTGCATCACGGAAACGGAACCGCCACAGCATGGGGCTGTGACTTAACTTACGATTACGTGCGGATTAACGCTGCATATCGGACATAGACAACGGAATAAACACGGATGTAATTCTGGCATTATTGTAAAATGGCACGGACTGTGCAGAGGAGAAAAGGGGAGATTATATGCAATCGGCAGTGGAAAACGCGGATCAAGCCAATCATGCGGGATTGGCGCGTCGTAATTTTGTGATGAAATGCGGAGGAAGTACGCTGGCTGCATTGCCTGATTCCTTCTTTGACGATCTGGCCCGCTTGCAGTCGGAAGGTCTTCAACCTGTTATTGTACATGGCGGCGGTCCTGCGATCTCCGACAATTTGGCGAAGCTGGGCATCGAAACGGAATTCATCAACGGACTGCGCAAAACGACTGAACCCGTGCTGGATGTCGTGGAAATGGTGCTGGCGGGCAGCATTAACAAGCAGATTGTACGCAGGATCGGAATGCACGGAGGTCGAGCGCTTGGTTTGTCGGGCAGTGACGGCTATTTAATCGAGGCGAAACCTGTGTCGAATGCCGCAGAGGTCGGCTGGGTCGGAGAAGTGACATCCGTTGAAGCTTCAATTATTACAGGCGTGCTGGATATGAACTATATGCCCGTTATTGCGCCCATCGGGATCGACAGGTCTGGTCAGCGTTACAACATTAACGCGGATACAGCGGCGGGTGCGGTGGCATCTCATATCGGTGTTAGCCGGATGATCGTCGTTACGGATGTACCAGGCATATTGAAGAAGATCGGCGGAGAGAAGAAGGTACTGGACTCCATCACCGTACAGGAGATTGAGGATATGATCAGTACAGGTGAAATATACGGCGGCATGATCCCTAAGGTGAGAGCGGCTATAGCCTGCATCCACGGTAAAGTGAAGGAAGTCGTCATTGTGAACGGCAGCGAACCGCAGGTATTAAGCCGTGTGCTGGGCGGGGAAGCCATTGGAACGCGCATCGTGCGCATGCAGTAATCATCGTATACAACCAAACGAAAAAGGAGCGTGAACATAATGAGTAAGGAACCAAATACGCTGGTGAGCGTCGAAACGCCGGCTACGGACGGGGCCGTTGTTGGAGCACAAACGGAAAAGGCATCCGCAGGAGCACAGACAGACAGCTCTCTTTTTCCAACCTACGCAAGATACCCGCTCACACTGGTCAAAGGACAAGGAAGCTGGCTGTGGGATGATCAGGGCAAGCGTTATCTGGATTTCATGTCAGGCATTGCGGTTACCAATCTTGGACATGCGCCACAGGCTGTAGCTGAACGCTTGAAAAAGCAGATTGATGAACTATGGCATGTATCCAATCTGTTTCATATTCCGGGGCAGGAACGGGCCGCCGCTCTACTGACTGCCAATAGCAGCGCAGACGCCGTGTTTTTCTGCAACAGCGGAGCGGAAGCTAACGAAGCTGCGATCAAGCTGGCGCGTCGTTATCACCAGAAGGTGAAGCAGACCGGACGCTACGAGATCATTACGTTCACGCAATCCTTCCACGGACGGACGCTGGCAACCTTGACCGCTACGGGTCAGGATAAAGTAAAAGAAGGCTTTTTGCCGCTTCCTGCCGGATTCAAAAGCGTTCCCCTCCACGATCAAGCTGCGCTCGAAGCGGCGATTAGCGAGAATACGGCCGCAATCATGCTGGAAATGGTGCAGGCAGAAGGCGGAATGTATCCGGTCGAACCTGCTTTTGTAGACGTGATTACAAAGCTGTGCGATGAGCATGGATTGCTTTTGATCATTGATGAGGTACAGACGGGCATGGGACGCACAGGCAAGCTTTTTTCCTTTGAGCATTACGGCATTGAGCCGGATATCTTTACATTGGCAAAGGGCTTGGGCAGTGGTTTTTCCGTTGGCGCGATGCTGGGCAAAGGGTACTTGCGCGAAGCGTTCACAGCGGGCAGCCACGGCTCTACCTTTGGCGGTACTCCGCTTGCTATGGCAGCGGTTCAGGCGACCATTGAAACGATTATTGATGACAAGCTTCCAGAGCGTGCAGCTGAGCTGGGCGAGTATTTGTTCCAAAGCTTGCAAAAGCAGCTTGGAGAGATTCCTTTTGTGAAGGATATCCGTGGAAAAGGTCTGATGGTCGGTATCGAGTGTGCTGAGCCTGTGGCGAAACTTGTTTTGGCAGGTCAAAAGAAAGGCATTCTGTTCATTACCGCAGGTCCTAACGTGATTCGCCTGTTGCCTAACCTGTATGTAACGAAGGACGAAATAGATCAGGCTGTAGCACTGGTTACCGAAGTGATTCAAGAGCATATTGCTTAGTGTGGCTAAACCACTTAGATTAGAGTATAAAAGGAGATGATAGCATGGGCCAGGGCGGCGCATTGCAGCAAATTAATCTAAAAGGGCGGGATTTTCTGGAGTTGGATGACTACTCGACCGAAGAAATTCAATATTTAATTGATCTCGCCATCGAGATCAAGCGCAAGCATAAAAATGGAGAAGCCTATCAGCCGCTGAAGGGGAAAACGATCGGACTGATTTTCGAAAAATCCTCTACACGTACGCGCGTATCTTTTGAAGTCGGGATGTTTCAATTGGGCGGGCATGCCCTTTTTCTCAGTAAAAACGATATTCAACTGGGACGTGGTGAGCCTATTAGCGATATGGCACAGGTAATGTCTCGCTATCTGGACGGCATTATGATCCGCACCTTCGGGCACGATAATGTTGTAGAGTTGGCGCGTTATGCCTCTGTTCCTGTGATCAACGGCTTGAGCGATTTGGCGCATCCGTGTCAGGTGCTGGCTGATTATCAGACCTTGTATGAGCAGAAGGGCAAGCTTAAAGGGCTTAAATTGGCATACATCGGGGATGGCAACAATATGGCGCATTCCCTGTTGATTGGTGGAGCAAAGCTTGGCGTGCATGTATCGATTGCAAGTCCTGCTGGATATGAGCCTGATCCGAGTGTTGTGGCAGCTTCCCGTGAGATTGCCAAGCAAACCGGCAGTGAGATTGTGATTACCCAAAGTCCGCAAGAAGCAGTAAAGGATGCAGATGCGATCTACACGGATGTATGGGCGAGCATGGGCTTTGAGGAAGAGCAGAAGGAACGGGAGCTTGCTTTTGCCGACTTTCAGGTGAATGAGGAGCTGGTTAAGCTGGCGAAGCCGGATTATCTGTTCCTGCACTGTCTACCTGCGCATCGTGGCGAAGAAGTGAGCGCAGGTGTAATCGACGGACCGAATTCAGTGATTTTTGATGAGGCTGAGAACCGTCTGCATGCACAAAAAGCATTGATGGTTGCTTTAATGGGATAAAGAAGTTATGTTTTATGGTTAGAAAGATTGCATTTGTGGAAGATGATCTGTAGATTTAGATGCAGATGTGAATGAAGGATAGTGGCTAGAAGCATTTGGGGAGGACTTCAATCATGGCAAAAGAAAAAATCGTACTCGCATATTCCGGCGGTCTGGACACGTCGGTCATTTTGAAATGGCTTAAAGAAACCTATGACGCTGAAATTATAGCGTTTACCGCAGATATCGGACAGAAGGAAGAACTGGATGGTTTGGAG
The DNA here is from genome assembly GCF_000520815.1 of Paenibacillus maysiensis. Lineage (GTDB taxonomy): Bacteria > Bacillota > Bacilli > Paenibacillales > Paenibacillaceae > Paenibacillus > Paenibacillus maysiensis. The sequence continues at coordinate 15,654 of NZ_ASRY01000197.1, forward strand.
GAAAAAGCGCTCGCTACGGGAGCCTCCAAAGTGTATATTGATGATTTGCGTGATGAATTCGCCAAGGATTTTATTTATCCGATGTTTCAGGCGGGTGCTTTGTATGAAGGACAATATTTGCTAGGAACGAGTATTGCACGTCCATTGATCGCTAAACGGATGGTGGATATTGCGATTGCAGAGGGTGCAACAGCTATCGCTCACGGCGCGACAGGCAAAGGCAACGATCAGGTGCGCTTCGAGCTGAACGCGGCGGCGTTGACGCCCGATATCAAGGTGATCGCACCTTGGCGGCTGGAAGAGTTCCGCAATCAGTTCCCGGGCCGGGCAGAAATGATTGCCTATGCGGAGAAACACGATATTCCGGTAACCGCTTCTGCGGCCAAGCCATACTCCATGGACCGTAATCTGCTGCATATCAGCTATGAAAGCGGCGTGCTGGAGGACCCTTGGTTTGATCCGAGCGCTCCTGAAAACAAAGAAATGTTCTTGCTCAGCAATGCGCCTGAGGATGCTCCTGATGAAGCGGAATATTTGGAGCTGGCGTTTGAAGCAGGAAACTGTGTTGCTTTGAATGGAGAGCAGCTAAACCCGTTGCAGGTTATGGAAAAGCTGAATGAGCTGGGCGGCAAGCATGGCATCGGACGTGTGGACATGGTGGAGAACCGTTTTGTCGGCATGAAGAGCCGTGGAGTGTATGAGACGCCGGGCGGCACGATCCTGTTCACAGCTCATCGCAAAATGGAGTCCATCACGATGGATCGCGAGGTTATGAATCTGCGCGACAGTCTGATTACTCGTTATGCTACGCTGGTCTACAACGGCTTCTGGTTCGCGCCGGAGCGTGTGGCTTTGCAGGCACTGGTTCATGAGAGCCAAAAGAATGTCAGTGGTACCGTGCGCGTGAAGCTGTACAAAGGCAACATTATTGGCGCAGGTGTCAAAAGTCCGGTCAGCTTGTACAACCCGGATATTGCGACAATGGAAGCTGATCCGACACAAGCCTATGACCAAGGGGATGCAACCGGCTTTATTCGCTTGAATGCCTTGCGTTTGAAGGTCAATGCGGGAGTAGCCAAAAATAATAAATAAATGAGTTAACCTAAAAATGTACGGGATGTGGGCCGTCCTTGTCCAAGCGACGAGGGCGGCTTGTATTGCAGAGAGGGGATCTTGCAAAAAATGAGTAAGCTATGGGGCGGACGTTTTACGAAGCAGACCAACAAGCTGGTAGAGGAATATACGGCTTCCATCGGATTTGATCAGGCGTTGGCGGAAGAAGATATTCAGGGCAGTTTGGCTCATGTGGCCATGCTGGGCAAATGCGGCATTATTCCGCAGGCTGATGCGGACACGATTAAGGAAGGACTACACACGGTATTGGAGCGTATCCGCCGTGGGGAGATTGAATTTTCGGTTTCGGACGAGGATATTCATATGAATATCGAAAAGAATCTGATCGAAGCGATTGGTCCGGTTGGCGGAAAGCTGCACACCGGGCGTAGCCGTAATGACCAGGTGGCAACGGATATGCACTTGTATTTGCGCGGACGTGTAGTGGCGCTGGTCGGTATGCTGCATGATGTGCAAGCCGCACTGATCGGGCAGGCGAAGGATAATCTGGATACGATTGTACCCGGATATACGCACTTGCAGCGGGCGCAGCCTATTTTGTTCGCGCATCATTTGCTGGCTTATGTGTCTATGCTGGAGCGTGACATTGACCGTCTCAAAGACAGCTACAAGCGGATTAACGTATTACCGCTCGGCGCTGGAGCTTTGGCCGGAACCACTTTTCCGATAGACCGTCATTTTGTAGCAGAGCAATTAGGTTTTGACGGAGTTTATGAAAATAGTCTGGATGCCGTTAGCGACCGGGACTTTATCGTAGAGTTTCTGGCTGGAGCTTCGCTGATCATGACGCATTTGTCGCGTCTAAGCGAAGAGCTGGTGCTGTGGAGCAGCACGGAGTTTGGCTTCGTTGAGCTGGATGATGCTTTTTGCACAGGCAGCAGCATTATGCCGCAGAAGAAAAACCCGGACGTACCAGAACTGGTACGCGGTAAAACCGGACGTGTGTATGGTAATCTCGTTGGACTGCTGACCGTTTTGAAATCCTTGCCGCTAGCGTACAACAAGGATATGCAGGAGGACAAGGAAGGGATGTTCGATACTGTTGCTACGCTGGAAGGAGCTTTGCAGTTGTTCGCACCGATGATCGCAACGATGAAGGTGAACAAGGATCGCATGCGTCAAGCGGTCAATCAGGACTTCTCCAATGCGACAGATATTGCAGATTTCCTCGTCGGCAAAGGACTTCCGTTCCGTCAGGCGCATGAGGTTATCGGCAAAACGGTGCTGTATTGCATCCAGCAAGGCAAGTATTTGCTTGATCTGACACTGGAGGAATTCCAGCAGTTTTCCGATTTGTTCGACGACCGCATCTATGAAGTGCTTCAACCGGAAGCAGTAGTTAATGCTCGGAATGTATATGGCGGAACAGCAACTGGACAGGTGCAGGCAGCTATTGGACGCAGTGAACAGCTACTGAGCAGCACCTCTACATGGTTTGAAGGGCACAAACGGAGTAACTATATAAGCTGAACTAAAAAAGGTACATGAAAAACGGAGTAGGCGGAATGGTGCTGTACAAGCGAAGCGGTCGCTTTTGTCCCCGGATTTCTATCCTAATCATATCAAAACAGTAAGAAGGGCGCCGTTCGCGGTGCCTTTTGTGCTTTTTAAGGTATTTGGCTTTAATGATGATATGAACCATGGTGGATTGCGTAAGGTTTCCTAGACAGGTGCAATCACGGGAATTATAAAATAGTTCTATATACCTATGTATGCGTTAGTATGAAAGTTTCTAGAATTTACATTGTCGTATACCTACTCCTACTACGATTATGGTAGAATAGCACTAAGTTTTTAATTGTATTACCAATTCATCAGGACAAGACTGGTATCAAATGAATAAATGGAAGATTTTGAGGGTTCTCTTTTGACCAAAAGACTTGCATTAATGTGTAAATAAAGGGTTTAAATGAGAATAAGAGAATACCCTGCTTTCCAGAAAGACGTAAGACCATGGATGCAGGGACAGGGCAAGAGGCAGAGTCGGGGACGGTTCAGGGAGGTATTATGAGAAGCAAAAGAACGACGCGGCAGTTAAAGAGCGCATGGATCGGTTATCGCGTTTCTGACGCCGATCAGTTGGTGTCTTTGTTGCACGAAGAGCGGATACAGGCGGAGAAGTTGCTGCGCGAGGAACGGGAGCTTTTCCACGCGGCGCTGGAACGGAAGAAGCAACGGGACGCGGAGTTGAAGCAGCTGCTTGCGGATGCGCTCGCAGAAGAGCGGCGTTGGATTGAAAGGGCGGGAATCCATGGGTGACAGGCTGAGGTGGCAGGTTGGGGGAGTTTCAATTCTCCAAACCAAGAGAAGAATAAAAGAAGAGCGTCAGCAGATCGCTCGACTGGAGCAGCAGCTGGAGGCCCAGCGGACGGAGCAGGCCCCGGTGCTGTACAAGCTGGATTTTCATATTGAGGAACTGGAACGGCGGCTTCAGGATACGGAACTGCGTATTCAGGCATTACAGAGCGCAGCGGATACGGCAGCAGCGGTGGAGCAATTGCTGGATGAGAGTGTGCAGGATGGACAAGCGCAGGAAGCACAGGTCCAATATGCTAGCGGCCAACAGGAACAGGCTGCGGCAGGAGCCGTCTTTGGAGTAGTCTCCAGCGCTCCTGGTTCAGCAGGCGGAGAGGCCGCCACGGGAATACAGAACGGACGGAACGGCAAGGCCCGCCTGGGAGATCAATTGGTGGACAACGGCATAATTACCCGCGATCAGCTTACCGACGCTATCCGAAACCAAAAACGTTACGGTGGCAGGCTGGGCGACATTTTGGTAGAGATGGGCTTCATTACCGGAGAGCAGTTGCAGGAGCAGGTGGACGGTGATGAATCCAAAGAGCGACTGGGCGACATGCTGGTACGTTCCGGCTATATTTCACCAGGGCAACTGGAGCGAGCGCTGGAATTCCAGGCGAAGAGCGGCGGGCTGCTCGGCGATATTTTGCTGTCATTGCAAATGCTGGAGCCTGCGGATTTGTACCGCGCGATTGCTACACAGAACCGAATCGGCCGTATTGGCGAAGAGCTGGCACTGGATGCGGCCTACAAGCTGCCGGAGCAGGTGGCTATGGCTTACGGCGTGGTTGTTATTCATGAATATATGAACCGCTATATTGTGGCGGTCAGTGATCCGTTGCCGGAAGAGCGGCGCCTGAAGCTGGAGGACATTCTCGGCATGCCGGTGGAGCAGGTGCTAGCGACCAAGGAAGAGATGGAGCAGCTCTGGGGTAAAATCTACGGTGAAGAAATGATGCAGGAGAGCACGACCGGATTGTTGGAAAAAGAGCCGCACAATTCGGCGCGTACGACCTTTACGAAGGGACAGCTCTGGGTGTTCGCAGCAATGGGCGTAATTACAGTGCTCGGTCTTTTCTGGAATAGCTGGAATACGGTGCTGATCATCAATATGCTGATTCAGTTGTTCTATTTTGCCATGACGATCTTCAAATTCGGTATTATTTATCTCGGTTCCCGGCGTGGGGCGCAGCTTCGCTTCTCAAAGGAAGAGGTCGACGCCATGGATGAGAAAAAGCTGCCGATCTATACGATTCTCGTACCGATGTACAAGGAGGCGGGCGTGCTTCCGATGCTGTTGCGGAATTTGGAGCAGCTTGATTATCCAAAATCCAAGCTGGATGTGCGGCTGCTGATTGAAGAGGACGATATTGAGACCATTGAGCTGCTTCGTGAAATGAAGCTGCCCGCCTATTATACGACACTGGTCGTCCCTGATGGCTTGCCCAAAACCAAGCCGAAGGCGTGTAACTACGGACTTATTCGGGCGCGCGGCGAATTTGTAGTTATTTATGATGCCGAGGATCGTCCCGACTCCGACCAGCTAAAAAAGGTCATTGCGGCGTTCGACTCGCTCCCTGAGCATTATGCGTGTATACAAGCCAAGCTCAACTATTTTAACAGTACGCAAAATTTGCTGACCCGCTGGTTCACGCAGGAATACAGTATGTGGTTCGAACTGCTGCTGCCGGGTATTATGCAGTTAGATACGCCTATTCCTTTGGGCGGAACATCCAATCATTTTCGGGTATCCGTACTCAAAGATATCAATGCGTGGGACCCCTACAATGTAACCGAGGATGCCGATCTGGGTATACGTCTGTATAAAGGCGGCTACAAAACCGCCATTGTCGATTCCCGTACATGGGAGGAAGCCAACAGTCGCGTAGGGAACTGGATTCGTCAGCGGTCACGCTGGATCAAGGGATACATGCAGACATGGCTGGTTCATATGCGCAATCCGGTGAAGCTGGTGCGCGAGGTGGGCTGGAAAGGCTTTTTCGGCTTTCAGGTAATGATTTTGGCGACACCGATGCTACCTTTGCTGAATCCAATCTTTTGGGGATTGCTAATTTTATGGTTTGGCTGGGAAATGGACTTTATTCCCAAGCTGTTCCCAGGTTATGTGTATTACCTGGCGAGCGCGGAATTTTATATCGGTAATTTTTTGTTCGTATTCAGTAACGTGGCCGGAATGTATTGGGTCATCGGGGAACTGGAAGAGCGCGGTGAACGTACATTTTCATATGCGATGGTCAAATATGGGCTACTCTCGCCGTTATATTGGGTACTTATGAGTATAGCTGCGGTGAAAGCAGCCTGGCAGCTCATTACCAAGCCGTTCTATTGGGAGAAGACGACGCATGGTCTGACTGATATGCACGACTTGGATGATGCCCCGGCACAGTCCTCCTGAATATAAAGAAAGAAGGAGCAAGAATGGAGACAAAAACACCTTTTTTATCCGTTGTCATTCCCATGTACAATGAAAGCTCGCATCTGGAGCGTTCCCTCAAGGTGATTGACGGGGTGCTGTCTGTCGCCACTTCACGTTATGAGCTGATTGTCATAGATGACGGTTCCAAAGATGATACGTGGCTCAAGCTGTCTGAATTGTCCCGCCGTATGCCTTCTCTGCTTGCACTTCGGCTGAGCCGGAACTTCGGCAAGGAGCTGGCGCTGTGCGCTGGTTTGGAAAATGCCTCCGGCGATGCCATCATCGTCATGGACGGCGATTTGCAGCATCCTCCTGAGATGATTGGGGAAATGGTGCGTTTATGGCAGGATGAGGGCTACGATCTGGTCGAATGTGTGAAGGAATTCCGGGGAGAAGAGTCGATGGGCAAAAAGCTTGGGGCTTCATTGTTCTACGCGACCTTGAATCGTTTGACAGGCTTTAACCTCAAAGATGCCTCGGATTATAAGCTGCTGGATCGCCGGGTGGTGGACGCGTGGATGGCGATGCCTGAGCGGATGCCGTTTTTTCGCGGAATGACGGCCTGGCTTGGTTTCCGCAAAACCCAGATTTCATTCCGGGTGGCTCCGCGGGAGGAGGGTCCCAGCCGCTGGAGTCCGTTCGGGCTGTTTCGGCTGGCAGCAGAAGCGATTGTTTCGTTTTCAACCGTACCGCTGCGGGTAGTAAGTCTGATGGGAATCATTTTTATGCTGATTTCAGTCGTCTTGGGAATTCAAACCTTGATGCGCAAATTAATGGGTGACGCTGTGACCGGTTTTACCACTGTCATATTGCTGCTCTTGATCATTGGCAGTGTCCTCATGCTGTCCATTGGAGTGGTAGGAGAATATATTGCCGCCATATATCACGAAGTCAAAGCCCGCCCCCGTTATCTAATCGCAGATAAACGGGCGAATGCTGACCGATTGTGGGTGGATAGGGAGTTTAATCAACATGATCAGACGTTCGTATCTAAAGTATCCAATCATTAAATACGGTATTGTGGGACTGCTGGGTACAGGTATCCACGTCGGTGTGCTTGTGCTGCTGGTAGAGCTGTTCAAGGTGCCTGCGGTAACAGCTACGACGATAGGATTTGTGGCGACGCTGCTCGTCTCGTATGTGTTGAATCGCAACTGGACGTTCGAGCCCACCGGCGAGGGGAGTCGCACCCAGTTTCTTAAATATTTGTTGGTCTGCTCCTGTGGCCTGCTCTTAAATGCAGGTCTTATGTACGCAACCATTCACTGGATCGGCTGGTCGTATCTGATCGGTGAGGTACTGACCACCATCATCGTGCCCGTTCATAATTACATCTGGAACCGCTATTGGATTTTCTCCGTTCCGCAAAAGCGTCAGAAAGAGGCTTCATGATTTTAAAAAAACATGGAAAAACGTTGTTGTTATTTGCTTGTATTGCTGCGCTTGAACTGGCTGTAGGCATTTATTTTGCCTGGTATCTGGGTTATATGCACACAGATGCCCTCAGTCGCGTAGCTAATGCATTTTATGTGCTGTACAGTCGTGACCCGCATTTGGGAGCTATTGGTTTTGTATGGAATCCGCTGCCCAGCTTGATGGAACTGGTTGTGCTGTTGTTTTATCCGTTATTTCCTGTACTGGCTTCCCACGGGCTGGCGGCCGTCATGGTGAGTAGCCTGTTCGCAGGCGCAAGCGCAGCCTTATTGTACGGGACGGGGAAGCAACTGGGGCTTCATGGCGGTATCAGTCTGCTGATCGCGCTGTTGTTTTCACTGAATCCGTTTATGTTTCTATTTGGCTTCAACGGCTTGAGCGATTCGCCCTATATCTTTTTTATTTTGTTGACGGTGAGTCGTTTCTGTATGTGGCTGAAGGATCGCAAGGCGGCACACTTGATTGTGTCAGGCTTTGCGCTTGCCTTGGCCTTTTGGGTACGCTATGAAGCAGTTCCGCTCGGCGTTGCTATGGCTTTGGGTGTGCTGCTGACGGTTCTTTTTCTACATGGGCGGCGCATCGCCAAAGACACGAATACAAAGGAATTATCCATCAGTGAGCGTCTGTACAAGGTGGAAGCGACCTGGCTGTTGTTATTGCTGCCGATCATCTTTTCCGGTCTGCTCTGGATCTTTTTTAACTGGATTATTATGGGCGACCCGCTTTATTTTTTACGTTCGGAATATTCCAATGCCACCCAATCGGCGGCTTTGCTGGAGGATCAGCGTTTTGCGGCGATGTTTGCCCATCCTGCGCTGATGCTGCAATTTATCGGGCAACGTACTTCATGGTATGCGGCACCTCTGATTGCAATTTTGCTCGTACGTTTATTGGACAAGCGTCTGTTCAGTTGGAGCACATTAACACTGCTGGCAATCTTCCTATCCGTACCCGGTCTTCAATTTTTGCTGATGCTCAAGCAGTCCTCTTTCGGCTGGTTTCGGTACTTTATGTACGTTTTCCCGATTACGGTGGCCTGGGTGCCATATGAGCTGAGTTTAATGAAGGGGAAAATGCGGGGAGTCGGAGTGTCTATGGTGACAGCCGGGATGCTGATTACAGCAGGCTTGTTGTCCTATGCGCTCAGCAATCCCGCTATTGCGGCAGATGAACACAGCTACCTGACGCATAGTGGAAATGAAAGCTATGATCGGCAATTAATTGAACGAAAAATTGCGCCGTGGCTGGATGAGCATTATAGTTCGTCTCTCATTTTGACAGATTCCTATGCGGCTTATCCAATTATTTTGAGCAGCAGGATTCCAAAGAAGTTTATGATTACGAGCGACTATGATTTTGGAAAATCCTTAACGGATCTGCCTGCTTCCAAGGTGGATTATGTTCTGGTAACGCGAGTGGTGAAAGGAGTTCCGCTGGATCAGGTAAACCGAAGCTACCCCGATCTGTTTGAAAAGGGCGCTCCGTGGGCTTCCCTGGTACGTGATTTTAGTGGACAGTGGCGGTTGTACAAAGTGGAACATGATACAGAGCTGCGATAATTGTATTTCTGGCAGGAGAGTAGTTGTGGTTGGGGTGATTCGGCTGTAGGTTGGAAAGTACGGCTATAGCCGAATCGCCGCAACCAGTTTGAGGGGGAACGAGAGAATGTCCTTTCGCAAATGGTCTGCAAGCAGATGGATGGTTATAGGTCTGTTTGTGTTTATACTTGTGCTGGAGCTGTCCGCAGGCATCTATTTCAGCTATGTACTGGGGTATATGCATACAGACGCGCTCAGTCGCGTGGCCAATGCATTTTATGTGCTGTATAGCCGTGATCCGCATTTGGGTGCCATCGGATTCATCTGGAATCCGTTGCCCAGTCTTTTGGAACTGGTGATATTACTGCTATATCCGTTATTTCCAGCATTAGCATCCTACGGATTGGCGGCTGTCATTCTGAGTGCTTCCTTTGCCGCTTTGACAGCTGTGCTGCTGTATCGGGCAGGTGTCAGAACAGGGCTTGGCTCGGGAATGAGCTTGATGCTGGCGCTGCTCTATGCGCTGAATCCGTTTATTTTACTATTCGGTGCTAACGGACTGAGCGATTCGCTATACATATATTTTATTATGATGACAGTGATTGAATTTGCGCTGTGGCTCAAGGACCGCATGACGGCGAGTCTGATCGTATCCGGATTAGCGCTTGCCATGGCGTTCTGGACTCGATATGAAGCAGTCCCTCTGGGGGTGGCGATGGCAGGCGGTGTGGTCGTAGCCGTTCTGTTTCTTCACCGAAACATGGACAGACGTGAGCTGCCTTTATGGGAAAAGCTGCATAAGGTCGAGGCGACCTGGCAGCTTCTCCTGCTGCCCGTTGTCTTTTCCGGTCTGCTGTGGATTTTCTTTAACTACCTCATTATGGGAAACGCCTTTTATTTCCTCAATTCAGAGTATTCCAACACGGCGCAATCGGCAGAGCTGCTAAATGATGATAAATTCGTGGAAATCTTTACTCATCCGTTGGTTGCCTTGAAATTCATCGCTTCCAAAACGCTCTGGTATTCTGTGCCGTTGTTCGCTATTCTGTTCATTCGCCTGTTAAGCGGGCGGTTGTTGCGGTGGGGAACGCTGATTATTTTGCTGTTGTTCCTGTCTGTGCCGGGTTTACAATTTTTACTCATGATGAAGCAATCTTCATATGGATGGTTCCGCTATTTTATGTATGTGTTTCCGATTACCGTCGCCTGGCTGCCGTATGAGCTGAGCCAACTCCAGGGGAGAGGGCGACGGGCGGCCTTTGGTCTGGTATCCGTCAGTCTGGTGCTTACCGCCGGATTACTCTCTTATGCGCTGACTCGCCCGGATATCGCGCCAGATGAGAACAGCTTCCTCACACGAACAGGTAATGTGAACTATGTGAGACAGGAATCGGACCGGAAAATTGCGGTCTGGCTGGATGAGCATTTGCCCAAGTCGACCATTATGACCGATTCGGCCTCAGCCTACACCATGATCGTGTATAGCCAGTATCCAAAGCGCTTTCTAATCACGAGTGATTATACGTTTAACAGGGCATTAAGCTATCCGCAGGAAAGTCATGTGGATTATATCCTTGTACCCCAGATCAAGTCGGGCATGCCACTGAGTAAAATCAACATGGTGTATCCGAATTTGTATGAAAAAGGAGCACCCTGGGTTCAGCTCGAACGCGAGTTTAACGGGGAATGGCGCTTGTACAAAGTGCTACCCAAGTCACAATCCGAATCTCCATCTACGGCTACGACAAAAGCTCCTTGATGTGTGGCAGGACCATGAATATTGGTTAGCATATTGCTTCATAACGAATACCCACAGCTTAACCACTGCGCCATGATACGGCGAGGGAAGCTGCGGGTATTTTTTCACACCTATTTACCGTCTTTACCGCCCCTTGAGCGGCAGCCAAGCGAGGACATCCTGAATTTTTGCATCCCAATATCCCCATTCATGAGTCCCTGGACCCTCTTCGTAGGTCAGTGGAATCCCGGCAGTATCGCAGGCTTTACGAAAGGTCTGGTTTCCTTCATACAGAAAATCCTCCGTACCACAGCACTGGTAGAGCCGGGGGAGCGAAGTCCCCAAGGTAGCATGACGTTGCAGCAGCTCCAGCAAATCGTGGTCTGTTCCCCGTATTTCATTTGGACCAAAAATGTGACTCCATTCCGCAGAACTCATTACTTTATGCGTAGGGTCGATGCGTGCTGCATGTAAATCCATCACCCCTGAGAGACTGGCAGCGGCCGCAAAGCGCTCTGGATGCTGGAGTGCCAGTTTGAAGGCTCCGTACCCGCCCATGGAAAGACCCGCAACAAAGTTGTCTTCCCGCTTGGCGGACAAGGGAAAGAAGGAGCGTGCCAAAGCTGGCAATTCTTCACTGATAAAGGTCTCGTAAGCCCCTCCCTGCTCCATATTCGTATAAAAGCTCCGGTGCACCTGCGGCATCACAACAGCAATACCGAGTGAAGCAACGTAGCGTTCAATGGAGGTTCTGCGTAACCAGATCGAATCATCGTCCGACAGGCCGTGCAGCAAATACAGTGTTGGGTGTGGTCCGGTTCCTTGCTTGCCCTCCAGCCCTATCTGCGTATGGGTTTCCTGAGGGAGAATAGCATGCATGGATGTGCTCAAGCCAAGAACTTCCGAATAAAACTGACATTGAATAAGAGCCATAAGAAAACCTCTTTTACTAAGGATTTTGTGACCTCATGCAGTGATTTAACATACGACCGATGATTCATTCAGTATAACGTAGTCTGTCCAAATATACATATCCAAGTAAATAACTAGGTATTAAGTCCCGAGTCTCATGTATCCTACATAAGGACGGGTTATGGTTATATGGGACGATTTTTTTAATTTGGGGGTTATTTGGGTTTGATTTCTGGTAAAGTGTTTAAAAAAGAATGGTGAAGCCAATCAAAGGAGGAATTCAGAGTATGGGAAATAAGTTCAGAAACACAGTTACTGGTGTATTGAGCACAGGTCTTATTCTTAGCGCATTCAGCGCAGCAGCAGCGGCCCCTCAGAATACAAGCGGTCATTGGGCAGGAGACCAAGTACAACGTTGGTCGGCTACAGGAAAATTAGATGGTGCGGTGAAAACGGATGCAGCCATCACACGTGCAGAATTTATCGTTCTCTTGAACCGTAGTCTCGGTACGTTCACGCAGGATACTCCAGCCGTGACGGACGTAACGTATGCGGGCAGTGTTCAGGTAAACGGTAATGGAAGCAGAACATTCACAGATGTACCAGCTTCGCACTGGGCATACAATGAGCTGACAAATGCTGTGAATGCAGGTTACATAAGCGGCTATGCAGATAACAAGCTCAAACCGAATGGAAAAGTAACGCGTCAGGAAGCTGCGGCTATTATAGGCAAAGCCATTGGACTGACAGCAGGTAACGCGGCAGATGTCACCAAGTTCATAGACTCCGACAAAATCGGATCATGGGCGAAGAAAAGTGTAGCCGCCGCTGCGGAACAAAAAATCATCAACGGTTATCCTGATGGTAAATTCCAGCCATTGAAGTCGCTGACACGCGCAGAAGCGGTTGCCATTCTGGATGCAGCTTCCGGTTACAACCTGAGCGCGGTTGATAATCTTACATCGACTCCTGGCGGAACGGTAACAGATTCCACATACAGTAACGTTACGGATTCGACGTATGGTAACACGTCTACTTCTTCTGGAAGCGAAACAGAAGATAGCAGTACCAGCACAGACAGCACAACGAGCAACAGCACTAATACGACTACGGATACTTCGGACAGCTCCACAACAACAGATACAAGCACCGATACAACTACAGATACAAACACTGATGCGGTAGCTACCAGCGATACACTTAAAGTAAACGAAGTGTATGACGGCGAAGGTACGATCACAGGGACAGCTAAAGCAGGTTCCACAGTAACCGCCTATTCCAATGATCTGCCAATCGGTAGCGCAGTAGCCAAGGACGACGGCATGTTCAGCATTAACGTGCTTGCTCAAAAAGCCACTGTTAGACTGGTTATCAAAGCTGTGGATGCCGATGGTAACGAAAGTTCGCCTGTAGAAATTTCCGTTTCAGGCAAACGCAGCGAGTAAAACTATCCCGTCACTTCATATCGGCAATTCGTGATTTTGATATCGAAATTTTGAATCTGTCGCGCTAAAATCCCCCTTGAACTCCGCTGGTACCCATCCAGGCGGTAGTCGAAGGGGGATTTTAGTTATGCTGCTATGCGAACTTTATTCACTTATGCCATCTTCTACAATAGGCTCCTGCTGTTCGCGTGTCTGTGGCTCAGGTGATGCGCTTCCGCCGCGAACAGCCACAATGCGCTGCTGCGCACGGTAGGTATCACGGCTGATTCGGGTGCTTTCCACGGTCTTGCCATCCACGATCTTCATTCGGTACGTTTCCACCACGTATCCTGCCTTGCCCTGCCGAAGCACCTGATAGAAGCCGGGGGCTAGTGAGTCATTGCGAATTGTCTTCTCTGGGATGGGTAATACACGAACCGTACGCGATTCCAGCTCATAGGACATATTGGACGGAAAGGTGCCAAAAAATTTGACGGTAAGCAGTCGGTTTTGGACAGCAGCACGAAGGAGCAGATGCTTGCCGGTATTGTTTTTGAAACGGAAATTGATGGACCCCGTAGCAAAAGTCGCATCCTGCCCTTTGGGCAAATAGCTGACCGGTAAGGAATGGTTGCGGCGCTCAACAATGTCCAGACCGACTCGCAGCGCCGCATTGTAGACGGTGCTGGATACCTGACAAATCCCGCCGCCGATGCCCGGTTCCAACTGCCCGTTCACGATCACCGGAGCTTCACGAAAGCCGTGTGTGCGCTCAGCCTTGGCAATGATTTGACCGTAATCGAATATCTCGCCCGGCTTGAGAATCAAACCGTCAACGGTGCTTGCCGCCGAATGGACGTTGTACACACGTCCTTCCGAGCTGCTGCCGAGGCTGGTGGAAAACTGGACGATTTTGCGCTCAATCCCTTCGCTTCGCAGAGCGTCGACGGTAATGTCCGGCTCTAGTTGACGAAACGGCAACTCCACCCGCACCGGCTCCCCGGAAGCAGTAAAATCCGTGGGTAGCGCCTTATCCAGCGCTACGCCCAGTTTGGGCCAATCCAGGCGAATGGCCGAGCGGCCCGAAATATAGCGAACCTGATCGTCCCCGTCGATCTGGCGCGTGGCATTGACAGGTTTGCCGTATCGCTGTTCCTCCCAATCGGCTCCCAGCCTGGCCTGCAAGGCCGACTCCTGCCGGGAAGGTGTGATGGTCCATTCTTTTCCAAAGGAAAACCGTGTCAGTGCGCGAGTCCAAAGATGCTTCGAGCCGAGCGCGTTCACGGCATCACGGAATGCCTTCGCTTCATAGTGGATACCCGCTTCCCCGAGGGTAAGCTTGATATCCTGCGCGCTACTGTCGCTGTCCGTCAGAATCAGGGGGCGTTGCTTCAATGCATTCAGCTCCGTGTCCAGCAGTCGGAGCGCGGCTGTTTTATCCATGTTTCCCACATTGACTGCTCCGACTGTTACGCCCTTCGGCAGCGTTTGCCTGTCGGCGTACAGATGCAGTCCTCCCCACAACACGGCCAACGCCAGAATTACAGTCCATATCCAGATGAAGGATAAATGAATTTTTTTCATAATGCGGCTGTCTCCTGTCTCGTAAGCTTGGCAGCGTATTCATGTGCCATAATATTCATATATATGTGCCAAAAGCGGAAAACTTTCGGTACTATTTAGGTAACAAATTTGTTACAATGATAAATGGTATGATGAAATACGGAACTTTTTAAAGGAAATGCATGGAATATGTCGAATGGATATTAAGTTATACGTAATATGATTAAGCAACGGGAAGTGATCGAGTGATTGAAATGCAGGATGTGTGGAAGACCTATACTAATGGAACCCACGCACTTCAGGGAGTATCGGTCAAAATTGACCGTAATGAATTCGTATACGTAGTCGGCCCGTCCGGGGCGGGTAAATCGACTTTTATGAAGCTTATTTATAGAGAAGAAGTACCGACCAAGGGGCAAATTTCAGTTAATGGATTTAATATCGGGAAGCTCAAGCAGCGTAAAATCCCCTACGTTCGTCGCAACATCGGAGTCATTTTTCAGGATTTCCGGCTTTTGCCGCGTTTGACGGCCTATGAGAATGTCGCTTTTGCGATGGAAGTCATTGAGGCTCCCAAGAAGCTGATTCGCAAGCGGGTGCCGGAAGTGCTCGAACTGGTTGGCTTGAAAACGAAAATGAATCGCGAGCCTGCCCAGCTTTCCGGTGGGGAGCAGCAGCGCGTAGCTATCGCACGGGCTATCGTCAACAATCCGTCCGTGATCATTGCCGATGAACCCACAGGTAATCTGGACCCCGAAACATCGTGGGAGATCATGCAGTTGCTGGACGAAATTAATTTTCGCGGCACGACCATTGTGATGGCGACACACAATAAGGATATCGTAAACTCCATGCGTAAACGCGTCATTGCCATCGAAAATGGCAACATCGTAAGGGATCAGGTGAGAGGGGAGTACGGATATGACTTTTAATACCTTCTTGCGTCATCTGCGGGAAGGCTTCAAAAACATATTCCGCAATGGCTGGATGTCCGTGGCATCCGTCACCTCGATTGTTGTGTCACTGCTTATACTGGGTGTTTTTATTATGCTGGTTCTCAACGTCAACTCCCTGGCTGACCAGGCGGATAGCCAGGTGGAGGTTAACGTATTTTTGGAGCTGAATGTGGAGCAAAGCATGCGTGAAACGCTGCAAAAGGAAATCGCGGCGATGCCGGAAATTAGCAAAGCCACCTTTATCACCAAAGCTCAAGGCTTGGAGGAGCTGCGAAAAGATTTGGGAGACAGCGGCAAGGAGCTGCTGGAGGGTTTTGATAAGGACAGCAATCCGCTTCCAGACAAAATCGTTGTAGAGGTCATTGAGCCGACGACGGTCCCATTTGTGGCTGAGAAGATTGAGAAGCTGAATACGATACATCCGGAGAAACCGATTTTAAAGGTCCGTTACGGAAAAGGTACCGTGGAGACGCTCTTCACCATTACCAAGCTCATCCGTAATGTAGGCTTTGTATTCGTAGCTGGATTGGGACTTATGTCCATGTTCCTGATTTCGAATACGATCCGCGTGACCATTTTGGCACGACGCAGAGAGATTGGCATTATGAAACTGGTTGGTGCGACCAACTTTTTTATACGATGGCCGTTTTTTATTGAAGGTGCGCTTATTGGCCTGATGGGTTCCGTGATTACGTTAGGTATTTTGTTTGCTGGTTATCAGCGTTTGCTTACAGCCGTTCAAGGCGATATTGCACTGAACATGTTGAAGCTTATGCCGCTTCAGGGTGTTTGGATTCAATTGAGTGCCTTGCTAATCATTTTGGGAATGCTCGTCGGGATTGTAGGCAGTACCCTATCCATGCGCAAGTTCTTGAAAGTATAAAGATTCATTGGTGGACGTCACAGTCGGTATTCTTTAGAACGGGGAAGCCGGTGTTATTTTGCGATAAAGGATGGGGAGTGCAAGTTGAAAAAAACAGGATCTGTGTTGGCCGCTACTTTGGTAGCCGCATTGCTAATCCAGCCTTCTGACGGATATGCCAAAAGCATGCATGAGATCAATTCGCAACTGAATCAATTGGAAAAGCAGGCCCAATCTGCCAAGCAACAGCAGAAAAAGGCGGCTCAAGATAAACAGTATGCCCAACATTACAAAAATAAAACCGTGCAAAACCTGAAAATTGTACTCGACCAGATTAACAGCGTCAGCGACCAGTTGACTCGTGTAGCGGTTCAGATTGATCAAACCGAAGATAATCTGCGTGCAACCAAAAAAGATTTATCTGAAGCCATTGACCGCATTAAGGCACGTGAAAAGATGCTGGAAACCCGTGTGCGCTTGATGTATACGGACGGAACGGTCTCGTATATGGACGTGCTTATGTCTTCGGCCAGCTTTAGTGATTTTCTCAGCCGGGTGGATTCCCTGAAAACGATCGTGGAGCAGGATCAAATCCTGTTGGACGAGCATAAAAAGGACAAGGCTCTGGTCGTAAGCAAGAAGAAGCAACTCGATACGGAATATAAAAATGCTAAGAGGCTGTATGCGCTCAAGCAGGACGCCAAAGCAGAACTGGATTCGAAGGAGAAAGAGAAGCAAAGACTGATTGCCAATTACGATCATGATATTGCCGAGTCAGATGAAATCAGCGAAGAGCAAAATGATATGCTGGTAGCCCTCGCTAACAAACGTGTGGGTCTGGTGCAGGAGAAAAACAAGCTCAGAGCGGAGCAGGCTGCCAAAGCAGCACGCGCTAGAGCGGCTGCGCGTGCCGCTGAGGCCAAGCGATATGCTTCTTCATCCTCAGGCGCCGGCTCGAAATCCAGCCATGCGGCAGCCAGTACGTATACGGGCGGATCAGGCACGCTGGCTTCGCCGGTGTCCCATTACCGACTCTCATCTACTTTTGGCATGCGGGTACATCCGATTACCGGCAAGCTTAGAGGCCACACAGGTATTGATATGGCGGCTCCGCAGGGAACCGATATACATGCAGCAGAAGACGGTGTTGTCATTGTTGCGGAATGGTGGAGTGGCTATGGAAACACGGTTGTGATTGACCACGGAGACGGGCTATGGACCCTATATGGACATATTCGCAATGGCGGTACGGTGGTGCATACGGGGCAGACTGTGAAACGCGGTCAAAAAATTGCAGAAGTTGGTTCGACGGGCAATTCCACGGGACCCCACTGTCATTTTGAGGTGCGCGAGAATAACAAACCCGTAAATCCGATGAACTATTTATAGTAGATAAGGTAAGCCCTATTTATAACCAATTCGGTTGTAAATAGGGCTTTGCTTTAATAGCTGTATTCCCGGTGCAGAACAGGTGCATTGAGACGCGGAGTAGGATACAATTAACATATTCCGTACAAGCTAGACGTATACTGCGTGGATGGATATACGTTGTAAGGCAATAGGATACAAGATAACATAGAAGGCGGTGGACGATTAGATGTTGAAAAAAAGTACAGCGGTACTCTTGATGGTGATCGGGCTGCTAGGCGGCAGTCTGCTCACTTTTGCTTATACTGGAGCGACGACAGTGGGAAACAGTGCTCTGGGCGAAGGACTGCTGGCGAGTGTGACAGGTAGCAGTTCCACCTCCAGAAGTGATATACGCAAAATCGAGACAGCGATGGATCTGATCCAGGGGCAATATTATCAGGACGTCGACCGTACCAAGCTGGTGGACGGAGCCATCAACGGTATGATGGAATCGCTCGGCGACCCATATTCCTCTTATATGGGCAAAGAAACAGCACAGCAGTTTGAACAGTCCATTGAAGGCTCCTTTACCGGAATCGGGGCCGAGGTAGCGGCGGAAAACGGAAAAGTGGTCGTGGTAACGCCAATTAAAGGCTCACCGGCCGAGAAAGCGGGACTGCGCTCCAAGGACATTATTTTGTCCGTTAACGGTGAAACGCTGGACGGATTGGATCTGAACAAGGCCGTTTCCAAAATACGTGGACCTAAAGGTAGTCAGGCCAAGGTCAAAATCCAGCGCAGCGGCTCTCCTGATCCGATGGAATACACCATTACCCGTGACAGCATTGATATGGAAACCGTGACGGCTCATATGGAAGGCGGCGGTGTAGGCGTCATTACGATTACCCAGTTCTCCTTGAATACAGCAGATCGTTTCAAAGAAGAACTCGCGAAGCTGGAAAAACAGGGACTTAAAGGGCTCGTCATCGACGTGCGTAATAACCCGGGCGGCGTGCTTTCCGTCGTAATTGATATTGCACAGCAATTCGTACCTTCTGGCAAAACGATCGTGCAGGTGGAAGACAAGAACCAGAAGCGTGAAGAAGAGAAATCCAAAGGTTCACGCAAAAATTATCCGGTGACTTTGCTCATGAATAAAGGCAGCGCAAGCGCGTCCGAAATTCTGGCAGGTGCTCTCCAGCAATCGGCTGGCGCAGTATTGATCGGGGAAAATTCCTTTGGTAAAGGTACCGTACAAACCAGCTATGACAAGCAAATGGGCGACGGTAGTCTGCTCAAAATCACGATTGCCAAATGGCTGACGCCAAATGGAACGTGGATTCATAAAAAAGGCATTAAACCGGATATTGCGGTGGATCAGCCTGAATTCTTCACAGCAGCACCACTGAACAAGGAAAAGCCGTTGAAATACAATATGAATAGCGGCGATGTAAAAAATGCGCAAATTATTTTGCAAGGCTTGGGCTACAAGCCGGGCCGCGAAGACGGCTATTTTGACAAAGTGACGGAAAGCTCCGTTATTGCTTTTCAAAAACAGGCGAAGCTGACGGCTAGCGGTGTGATTGATGCGAAGACAGCAGCGGCGATGGAAGCCAAGCTGATCGAAAAAATCCGCGATCCGAAAAACGACAATCAACTCAAGCAGGGGATTGAAGAGATTCGGAAGGAAATGAAGACCAGCGCAGCGAATTAATAATAAGGCTACAACAAAGGGGGCTGGAAACAGTCTCCTTTTATTTTGGGATTTATTTGCAGTCTGCCGGATTGTCTTCCCTACGTTGGCAATTTCATATAGAATAAATGGATATGAAATGTACGTGATCCGCTGAACAGCGGGCCAGGGGCATAAGGAGTGTGAATGAACTTGGAATGGGCTTTACAATGGGGATGGAGCGTTCTAAATGCTTGCTTGTACCTGCTTTTGCAGCCGTTTTACTATATCTCGATACTCATTGTCGCGCTTGGCTATCGTCAGCAAATGCTGCTGGAGCGCAAGCTCTTTCATACCAAGCTGCATAATTGGGCGGGTGAGACGTGGCATGTGGTCTGGAGTGGTCTAATCGCGGGGCTGGCCCTGTCCGCTCTGGGAATGTTCGTAAGTGTCCATCTGACCTCAGCTTCTATCGTTTGCCTGTGGGTGACCACATTGCTGCTTATGCTGGTACGCGTGCGTTACCTGTGCCTGGCCTATTCGGTGGGCCTGCTGGGTGTAGCCCAGTTTGCTTTGAACGTGGCAGAGGGCTGGCAGCCTGTGGGAGCGCTTGGAGCATCGGTGGCAGCCATCCGTGGTTTGGATATTCCGGCGTTGCTGGTGCTGGTTGCTGTGCTGCATGTGGCTGAGGCGCTGTTGGTTCGCTGGCAGGGAGGAAAAGCCGCAACGCCACTGTTCGTGGAGGGCAAGCGGGGAAGGCTGGTCGGAGGCTACCGGATGGAAGACCTCTGGCCCATTCCGTTGTTGCTTCTGGTTCCTGTTCAGGGAGGCTTTTCGCTTCCGTGGACGCCGCTGTTTGGTGATGGAAC
Organism: Paenibacillus maysiensis; assembly: GCF_000520815.1. Taxonomy (GTDB): domain Bacteria; phylum Bacillota; class Bacilli; order Paenibacillales; family Paenibacillaceae; genus Paenibacillus; species Paenibacillus maysiensis. The sequence goes on from NZ_ASRY01000197.1 coordinate 35,841, forward strand.
CGGATATATGCTGGCAGCCTTGCCTGTCCTTATGGGCTTCAGCAGTGTGACGTTAGGCCAGTTGCCACGCCAGAAGGCGGTGTTGACGTCTAACCGCCTGCTTCTCTACAGCGTAGCCTTGCTCCTGCTAAGCCTGCTGGCGGCGTGGTGGAATCCGCTGGCGCTGGTGGCAGCGTTGTTCTCCTTTCTGGCCCATGAGGCGCTGATCTGGTACGGCAACATGGAAGAGAGCCGCCTCAGCCCTATGTTTGTTCATCCGGAGCAAGGGCTGCGTGTACTGGCTGTGCTGCCGGATAGTCCGGCGACGGCGATGGGCATTCTGCCCGGCGAGGCCATTTACCGCGTGAACAGCGTCGTCGTGAACAGTCGTAACGAGCTGCACCAAGCCTTGCGGATCAACTCCGCTTTTTGCAAGCTGGAGGTACGCAATCTTCAAGGTGAGAGCAAGTTTGTACAGCGCGGCATGTATGATGGCGATCACCATCAGTTGGGAGTCGTGCTTGCGCCGGATGCGGACGCGAACTGGGCCGTATCCATACGTCCTGCCTCGATCTACCGGATTATTGCTATGCGCTTGGGCGCACGGCGGCGTAAAGGTGGACAGGCATCCAAGACGGAGAGTCCAAGTTTGGACACGATAGAAAAATAAAGAGTACAGCGAGAGGGCAGTTTTATTTGACTGGATGTGAATAAGGCTGTCCGCTTTTTATATTCAAACAGTAGCCTGCTTGAAATGACTATTCTGATCGAGATACAATGAATATGTAATGCGATATCTTGATGAACCGAATGCCTATTATGTGTGTCAAGCAGGGAGAGGGAAAGATGAATGCGATTCACTTTATTCGAGAGTACATTAGGCATCCACGCAGCGTAGGTGCTGTCATGCCAAGCTCAAGACAGTTGGCCAAGCAAATTGCCACACCGATTTTTTTTGACAGAGCATCGTGCATCATTGAGTACGGTGCAGGTACCGGTGTGTTTACGCAAGAACTGATTAAGAACAAGCGCCCGGATACACTGCTTATAGTGATTGAGTCCAATGAATCGTTTTACAAAACATTGCAAAGCAAGTACGGACACTTGGAGCAAGTCCACGTCATTCATGGATCGGCCGAGCATGTAGCCCGGTATATGAAACAGTATCATGTCTCGAAAGTGGATTACGTCGTATCAGGACTCCCTTTTACCAGTTTACCAGCCGCTTTATCCAGCCTGATTTTGGGACAAACGGCCGAAGTATTGGGTCAGGAGGGCAAATTTATTACGTTCCAGTATAGTAAGGTAAAACACAATTTTTTTCGTACCTTCTTTGGCGACATCCAAATCAAAAAGGTACATTACAACGTCCCGCCCGCCTATGTTTTCACTTGCAGCCTGTAATCGGTCAGCTATGTAGAGGATTAGAATAGATACGAATGTGAAGATACGGATTTCCATGAGAAGACCTGGTCAGCGTCATTAGGATGTTGAAAAGGTCTTTTTTTGTTGAGCATTTTGGAAGAAAATTGTAACGCATGGCCCTTTCAAATGATCTAATAGATAGGCAACTTGAAAGGAGGACTCCTTTGAATATCGACAATGAGGTCAAAAAGGCACAAGGCGGGGATAGACCAGCTTTTGTGAACATCATTAGAGAAGTGGAGAGCGACCTGTACGGGATGGCGTATTCTATCCTGCGGAATGAACAAGATAGTGCTGATGCTCTACAGGAAGCAATACTCAAGGCATACAAGTCCTTGAATACACTACGGGATGGAAGTCTCTTTAAAACCTGGATGTATCGGATTGTAATCAACGAGTCGAATAAAATAGCTAAAAAGCGTTCTCGCTCTGTTACGGTATCTGAGTTTTCACACCCAATGGGCGTTTCAGGTGAGTATGAAAACATTGAATTGCATGAAGCGGTAGAGCAGTTGGAGGAGCCGATGCGGATCGTTATTATTTTGAAATACTTTTATGATCTGAATATTAAGGAGATTTCAAAAGCATTGGACATTTCAGAAAGTCTGGTTAAAACGCGTTTGTACCGTGCAAGGAAATCCCTGCTGCGAAAGCTATCAAATCCAAGAGAAAGGGGAGCACCGATCCATGGAAGATATTAATCTGGATAATGAGTGGAAAACAGCTAAAGAAAGATCCCGCAATAAGCATGTCATTACCCCATATGTGCGTCAACGGCTGGAAACGGTATATAGCCAGATTGAGACGGGTTTTGTCTATCAACATACGAACTCTGTGGATTCAACCTCTCGTCGCCACGCATTTAAGAGAATCATCCTGACAGCTTCTTTAGTCACAGTAATGAGCAGTGGAATTATAGCTGCTGCATTCGTTTCTCCTACGATAGCGAAATCGTTGTGGCAAGTTCCACTGGTAAGCAGTGTCTTGCAATTGGCTGGTAACTGGGGGGTTTCAACAGCAGGCGGGAGTGCATTTATGCGAGCGGGTGACTTGGGACTTCAGAAGGCCGAGGAAGCAGGTCTTGTAACAAAAATGGCGGCCAGCAGCACTCATAACGGAATCCAGCTCCGTATCTCTCAAGTTGCTTATGACGGTGTCCGTATGGCTCTGACGCTGGAAAGTAACCGGGAGGACTTGGGCACAACGCTGCATGAACGAATTGAAGATATTACGTTATGGTGCAATGGCAAACCATTTCAATTTGATGGTCCTTCGCTAATTACTAACTCTGGAGGCACTCCGGGTTCCGTCATCATTTATTATAGTGATTTGGAGAGAATGTACTCCACAGGCAAGGGACTTCCTGACCAATTTAAACTAACGGCAGAAATACAAATTACAGGAATAAAACAGCCCTTTAAGCTTGAATTACCTGTGCAAAAGATTCCTTCTAAAAACGTAGTGCTCACGCCTCGAATGGAGAAAACTAATGATTTTACCCGTTTCGTTGTGGAAAAATTAGAGCTGACACCGATGTCTACCATGATCGTGACCAAGACCCATTACATAAGTCCAGGCCCGACTACGTATGGGAGTGAGGCATACGGGTATGGACTGGCTATGAATGCATTGGACTACGCGGTTTTGGATGATGAGGGGCAGGAACAACAATGGGTGAACGGGGATTCAGGACATCCTGGAACTAAAACAAGGACAGGTATTCACCAAATCCTCGTAGCTCCCTTTGAGAAAACACCGAAATTCATCACCATTAAACCCTATTTTAATGTAACCGGGCCGGGAGGCAAACCTGTATACGATGAACAAGGGAATTGGAAAAGAACATACCTGCCTGAACTGGAAATGAAAATTCCAATTGGAGAAAATAAGCTCAAGTAAGGTTTGAGTTTGAGGTAGATACGGAGAACTCTTCGGATGAAGTAGATCTGGAGAGTTCTTTCTGGAGATATAGGGATATGTTAAAATGCAAAATTTGTTAAAGGAATCATATTTTAAAATGGGACTTAACCTATATATTACATATGCTGGAACCTGTTAGATTTTGTGCGATTCAACGATAAATCTGAACTTTTGTTAAAGGAGATTTATATATGGTAAAACCGCTGATGTTCATGCGTTGGTGTGAGTATTATGAATTAAGTGATCGTGAGACAGACTTTATATCGTTTTTTATGATGAATTTCTCAGCCGCCCGATCAGGCAATCAGCCAAAGCTTAGAGAGCAATTTATCGATATTCAGAAAAAAACCTTTCCCGAATACCCGTTTGACATCACCCCGGAGGAACTGGATTATCCCAAATTTGAAGCACTGATGAAACAGGTGTTGAAAATTCATTTTGACACGGCGGAGCTGCTATACTCCTTCTATCTTCAAAAGCTGTGCGCCCCCTTGGCAGAATACATTTTATCCACTGGAGAATCAGAGCCTGCACGCATCTATTATAAGCTTATTCAAAAGGACAAGGTACAGTAGGGGAGATGGTATGGATAAATACCCAAGCTTGTTTTTCCAACCTATCGAAGTTTGTCCAGTTTCAAAGCAAGACGGTGACATAGCTAGAACAACTTTGCGGCGAATTTATGTTCTACTATATGGCTATATGGAATAATCTGTGTATATGGACCTTCCGTCCAACAAATGGTTCGATATGCAGGCTTGGTCGGTAGAACGTATAGCAGAGCTGTACTATTACACATTTGTCAACAAGAAGCCGGTAACGGTACTCCCTTGATGCAAACGGCAAACCCATCATGTGCGGTGTGAATACGGCTGTTGCAACACTTGAAGATCCGGGCCAAATCTGGATTTCGGACGGAGAGGAGAGTGTAGTCAACCGAGTGGACAAACTACAATGTGGCAGATGAATACTCCTACGATCCTACAAAAAATTAATTTGCAGATTAGAGTAAGGTGACGTTGTACCAGAACGATAAACTCGTTTGGGGTCAGGAGCCTTAAAGCCTGACGGAGCGGCACTCGTATGGGTGCCGCTCTTTTCAAATGTAAAGGAGGAAAGCGGCATGAAGGCGAAAAATAGTAGTAGTGGTATTTGGTCCAAACGTTCCAAATGGCTGGCTGTCGTCATGGCATGCACGATTATAGTAGGGGGGGCTCTACCAGCTCCAACTGTAGTTCACGGTCAAACGGCAAAGACCGTTACCATTAAAGTCGATACATCCAAGGATCGTAAGCCTATTAGCCCTTATATATACGGTACGAATCAGGATTTGGCAGGCGATGAAAATCTGACTGCCAGACGACTGGGTGGTAATCGAATGACCGGATATAACTGGGAAAACAATATGTCCAATGCAGGAAGCGATTGGCAGCAATCCAGCGATAACTATTTATGCAGCAATGGCGGTCTGACAAAAGCCGAATGTGAAAAGCCGGGGGCGGTGACGACTTCGTTTCATGATCAATCGCTGAAGCTTGGCACTTATTCTTTAGTCACGCTGCCGATGGCCGGTTATGTGGCCAAGGATGGAAACGGAAGTGTACAGGAAAGCGAAAAGGCCCCTTCCGCTCGTTGGAATCAGGTCATAAACGCTAAAAATGCGCCGTTCCAACTACAGCCTGATCTGAATGACAATCAGGTTTATGCAGATGAATTCGTCAACTTTTTAGTGAAAAAGTACGGCGCTGCTTCAACAAAGACGGGTGTGAAAGGATATGCGCTCGACAATGAACCCGCTCTCTGGTCGCATACGCATCCGCGCATTCATGGTGAAAATGTCGGAGCGAAAGAGTTGGTAGATCGGTCGGTAAGTTTATCCAAAGCTGTTAAAGCGGTTGACGCGGGTGCGGAAATTTTTGGGCCGGTTCTTTACGGTTTTGGCGCCTATAAAGATCTTCAAACTGCACCTGATTGGAACTCTGTAAAAGGCAGCTACAGTTGGTTCGTGGACTATTATCTGGATCAAATGCGTCTCAGCTCGCAAGCCGAAGGCAAGAGATTGCTGGATGTGTTCGATGTGCACTGGTATCCTGAAGCGATGGGCGGAGGCATACGAATTACGAATGAAGTAGGCAATGACGAAACGAAGAAAGCCAGAATGCAAGCGCCTCGTACTTTGTGGGATCCGACCTACAAGGAAGATAGCTGGATCGCTCAAGGGAACAGCGAATTCTTGCCTTTACTGCCTCGATTGAAGCAGTCGGTGGATAAGTATTACCCGGGAACCAAGCTGGCTTTGACCGAGTATAGCTACGGCGGCGAAAATGATATTTCCGGCGGTATCGCTATGACCGATGTGCTGGGCATCTTGGGCAAAAACGATGTTTATATGGCAAACTACTGGAAGCTAAAGGATGGTGCCAACAACTATGTTAGTGCCGCTTACAAGCTTTACCGCAATTATGACGGAAAAAGCTCTACTTTCGGTGATATCAGCGTTAATGCGCAAACGTCCGATATTGTCAATAGCTCAGTGCATGCTTCCGTAACGGATGCATCCTACAAAGAACTGCACCTTGTTGTCATGAATAAAAGCATGGACAGCGCATTCGACGCCCAATTTGATCTTTCCGGCGAGACGACTTACGGTTCCGGTAAAGTATGGGGCTTCGACAAAAATAGCTCGGAAATTAAGGAAGCAGCGCCAATTACGCAAATTTCAGGCAACCGCTTTACCTATACAGTACCGCCTTTGACGGCTTATCACATCGTGTTGACTGCTGGCAATGATACGTCTGTGCCACCTGGGGAAGGTCCTGAAAGCTTTGCCCTGAGAGCTGAGGCTGGCGATGGGAAAGTCGATTTGTCCTGGGACGCTTCCAGCGAAGTTGTAGGTTACAGTGTACAGCGGGCAACGTATGAAAACGGTCCTTTTACTGCTGTAGCATCCAACTTGATCGAAACGTCTTATACGGATACTAACGTAACGAACGGCACTTCGTACTATTATAAGGTAACCGCAAAAACAAATGCGGGAACGAGCGATTCCAATGTCTTGAAAGCGGTTCCGCAGGCGTCTGTAAAGGGTCCGCTTCGCTATGAAGCCGAAGATGGCACGCTGAAGGGAACCATTGTGGAGTCCAGCGGTACCGGCTTCTCCGGTACCGGTTATGTAACTAATTTCCACAATGCAGGGGATTCCCTGACGATGACGATCCAGGCAGAGGCGGCAGGCCTGTACAATCTTACAATCGGCTACCGTTCTCCTAGTGATGACAAACGCACGAATTTCTCTTTAAACGGCAAAGCGTCTGGAGAGCTGGCACTTTTGAAATCGGCTGATTTTAAAGAAACTTCCGGAGGCAAGCTTCTGTTGAATGCAGGGGCGAATACGATCGGTTTTGAAACAGGCTGGGGCTGGTATGATATCGACTACGTCAAGCTGGAGCCTGCTGCTGACCGTCCACCGCATGCGGTAACCAAAACGCTCATCAATCCGAATGCGACGGTAGAAGCAAAAGCATTGATGAACTACCTGGTTGATCAATACGGCAAGAATATGCTCTCCGGTCAAGAGGATATGCCCGAAATTGATTGGCTTCAAGCAAATGTAGGTAAAAAGCCGGCTATTGCGGCGCTTGACCTGGTTGACTATTCGCCAAGCAGAGCGGAACACGGTCTTCGTTCCACAGAGACGGAAAAGGCGATTGAATGGGATAAGCAAGGGGGCATTGTTACCTTTGCATGGCACTGGAACGCGCCGAAAGGTCTTATCGATACGCAGGGAAAAGAATGGTGGAGAGGCTTCTATGCCGATTCGACCACATTCGATATAGAATATGCGATGAATCATCCAGAGTCCGAAGATTATAAATTACTTATTCGCGACATCGATGTAATTGCAGAGCAATTGAAGAAGTTGCAGGATGCGAAAGTTCCTGTCCTGTTCCGTCCTTTGCACGAAGCAGAAGGCAAATGGTTCTGGTGGGGTGCCAAAGGTCCTGAGCCTGTTAAAAAATTGTATATTTTGATGCATGACCGTTTGACTCATGTGCACAAATTGAACAATCTGATCTGGGTCTGGAATTCGGTTGCTCCCGATTGGTATCCGGGAGACGACTATGTGGATATTTTGAGCTTTGACTCTTATCCGCAAGCAGGCGACTACAGTCCGCAAATTGCTAAATATGAAGACCTTGTTACATTGGGTAAGGACAAAAAGTTAGTTGCCATGAGCGAAAACGGACCTATCCCGGATCCTGATCTGATGAAGGCGTATCAAGCCCATTGGAGCTGGTTCGCTACATGGTATGGGGATTTCTTGAGAGACGGCAAACAAAACAGTCTTGAGCATCTGAAAAAAGTGTATAATCATCCGAACGTCATTACGCTTGACAAGCTCCCGACCAACTTAAAAACGTATGGCATTTCCGAGCAACCGTCAGTACCGGGCAGCTTCACGCTGAACGCAGCGGGCGAAACGGCGAAAGTAACGCTGAGCTGGACAGCATCGGCGAAAGCGGCAAGCTATGAAGTGAAGCGTTCGACGGCTGAAAACGGCGCGTTCGCCACAGTAGCGAGCGATGTATACGGAAGCAGCTACACCGACACAGCCGTAACATCAGACACGACGTACTATTACCAAGTCGTAGCGAAGAACGATGCAGGACAAACGGTTTCGAACACGGCTAGCGCAGCGCCGAAAGCGGATACTCAGCAGCCGACAAAGGGACTGTTGCTCCAGTATCGCGCAGCGGATACAAATATGAACGACAATAACTTGAAGCCGTATTTTCAAATTTTAAACAAAGGTACAACCTCCGTACCGATCAACGAGTTGAAAATTCGCTACTACTACACGATCGACGGTGACCGTGACGAGACATTCAACTGCGACTATGCGGTGCTGAGCTGCTCGAAGCTGAATGGTAAGCTGGTTAAAATGGATAAAGCTGTAACCGGCGCTGATCATTATTTGGAAATCAGCTTCAACTCGAATGCAGGCGTGTTAGCACCTGGAGAAAGCACGGGCGAAATTCAAACCCGTATTCATAAAACAGACTGGTCGAACTATAACGAAAGTGACGATTACTCGTATAAAGGCACGCAAACTTCATATGCTGATCATACGAAAGCTACGTTGTATCATAATGGCGTACTTGTTTGGGGAACTGAACCGGCAGCTAATTAAGACAGGCGTCTGATATACGGCGACATGTGCATCAACCGATTATTTGCCAAGAGAGGGGGGGCATTACGTTCTTCTCTTGGTTTAAGCCACCAGTTTCTATGGAGAGTCTTTAAGATCATGTGCAATTAGACTAGGCCAATCTTAAGGGATTGGTCTTTTTTATTGATTATTTTGTAAAAAAAGAAATGATTTGTTTATTTTTATCGTTCTTGTAACACATCAAGAATTATAATTTCCTTTAGAGCTGGTGGGAAGGGGGATAGATAAGATAAATACCAGTGCACGATTGAGAGCAACTGGCTCGGTGGATAAAGGGGGGACTTTAGAAGGAACTTGCTAAAGGCGATTCGTATGTAACAATGGCGCTAAAACCACTTGTTTGAAAGGAGTTCGTAGGTATTGAAATAGTTTTATAGAGGGGCTGACCTGTTGTGTACCTCATGCTCAAAGGACATAAGGTAGTGTCGCATTTTGGAAAAATTCATCTTTTTTTTATTAGACGATCCAAAACCAAACCAACAAGATACCAGAAACCTAGTGTAGTCAAGTATACAACGACTATTGGAATACCTGCTTCTCGTACAAATCGAAATGATTCGTACATCCAAACCAACGGGCTAATGATAGCCAATAGTATATTATAGTCATCATAGCCCAAAACATTTACAACAATCACTAAAATTGAGATTAGGATCAGCCAAAATCGAAATGATTTCATTGACCATACCTCCAAACAAATATTTACAGTTAACATAACATATAGTCGCCGTAGTTGCAAAAAATAATACAACTACTTCTTAGAATATAAAAAGGGCTATGTAACCTACCACTCTAGGTAGAGAAAACATAGCCTTTTTGATCTTTTGCGTACATGGCTAGTCGGGAGCAAATTAAAGTTATCCTTAGTCGTCCGAATCATCGGGGTTACTTGCTGTAAGCCCGCTTTCTAAAGAGGTAAACAGTTCCTTCAATATGCGATAAGCTTTATTTTGATCGGCTTCATTCTGCTTGGACAGTAAATGAACACATTCCCATATCCAAGGCTGGCTTCGAAGTTCCTCATATGGGTTGAAGTCAAAAAATGCAAATACGTTTGTTTCCAGCGCTTCGGCTATTTTTTCCAAAGTTTTAATCTGTACATTGACCTCACCGCGCTCCAACTTGCCGATATAGGAGCCTGTTGAATCGGATGCTTCCGCTAGTTGTTCTTGTGTAATACCACGCAACGTCCGAAATTGGCGGATTTTCGCTCCTATGAGTTTTGTTGTTTCCATAGACATCCACACTCCTATAGTATGAGTGTAGACAAAGGTAGATCAAGCGTGGAGGTAATTGAATTGCCTAAATAATATATTATTAAGTCCCTGTAAGGACTTTTAAACACATTAAATTACAATATATATTAAAACGGTGTAAAAAAAGGGGTTGACCATCATCCAGTTTATTCATATAATTTCTAGTATATTGTAATTGTTTGTCGAGGAGGGTGATTTTTTAAAATCATCTGAATATGCCGGGGGTGTTTTTATTGGAAAATGCAACCACGATTCGTTCGGAAATTGAGAAAGAGTTAAAACTTGGTGGCTACACTTTTAATAGTTTTGGACAAGCTACGGGTCTTAATCGGGGCATATTTAGTGCTATGCTTAATGGCAATCCGCCTAAACCGATTTCCGTAAGACAAATGGACTTAATTACTAAAGCGCTTAACTATCCAGAGGACTGGTTGTATGACCTATACGTAGATGAGTGCTTTTACGATGGAAGGCCTCATTGGAAAAGAGTTAAGCCATTCCTGATTCGTTGTGTTGAGGTAGGAAATCTGCGGTGCGTGGAGAAGGTGCTTTCACGGTTAATGGAGGATCTTAACCACATTCCAACGATCTTTGCTTTGGCAGAGGAGTTGTATGAGGAAGGGAAGTTAAAAGAGGCAATTCCTTTCTATGAATGTGTTATTGAAAATGAGAAGTATCAACATTCCGAGAGGTTGGCAATTAGCCATTATAGAATTTTTTCAATCTCTGTTAGTGAAAATATGAAGATAAATTTTGAAGCTGCACTAAGATTCGTACCCTTTAGAAATCGGGTACCCTTAGATTATCATCTAGATGGTCTGCTTAAACTGTCAAATCTTTATTACAACTTGCATCAATGGAAAGAAGCAGAGCGTTATGCAGATGAATTAAGAGCTCTTGCAACTATTGTTTGTAAGAGCAGAGAAACTAATAAAAAGAAATTTACATTGAAAACTGAGAGACATTTAGTCGTCTACTATGGTCAAGGTTACTTGACGAAGGGAAATGCATTGGAAAAACAAGGAAGATATGAAGAAGCCATGCAGTATATTTCTGGCTATGCCGATTTGAGTTGGTTTAAAGATTTAGGGGAAATTGGTCAGCAAGAAGTGCAAAGGTTTACTCTTTGGGCACATGCTAATCAACTTAATTTAAATATTCTTATGGGAGATACAGATAGTTTACCAAAGTATATTCAATTTCTTAAAAGTAATCCCCCTGAAATTTTATTGGGGTTATTAACGATAGTAGAGTCGGCTAACAAGCATGGTTTTTTGATAGAACATATTCTACAACAGTTTTCTAACGAACTGACGTCCTTTAATAATGAATTATCTGTTGGTACCAGTTATTATAAGCAGTCATTTAGTTACGACACTTATGCTGATTTGTGTTACCAACTGGCTATATATATGTTTAATAACCTTTTCCATGAGAAAGGTGTTTATTATATTTTAAGAAGCTTAAGAAAATATCTTGAAATCAATAATAAAGATAAGTGTATGGTCTGTACAGCTTTGTTTGAAAGATTCAGACTTGAGGCTACGAAAGATCAAAAATCAGAATATGAAAGAATCATGGAGGAGGTTTTAGTTAATGCAAGTAAAAAACCTGAAATACATGCTAATTATAGGGCTTATTAGCTTCTTTGAATTTTCCCATAATATTATTGTTTTTGGACATGGAACTGGAGCTTAATAGTTATCAAAAAACCAGTCCTAATAAGGCTGTTTTTTTGATTTATCCCGTTAAAGGGATGAAATGGGTTTTATTATATTATTAACCTGTAGGGAAGGTATCAGCTTGTAAACTAACTATAAATACCATACCAAACAGGAGGTTTGTTGATGTGAAATTGCAAAAATTGGAGGACTGCATCGAAGAAAAGCGTAAGGAATTAAATGATTTGGCGAAAGAGGTGGGCTTGAAGGATCGGCAGGTGTTGACCAAGTCTATGGAGTTGGATCGGCTCCTTAATTTGTACAGCGATTGGAAATATAGCTACCACAAGCAGACCATCCCCCAAAATTCACCATTGCAAGAGAAGCAACACGAGTGTGCCTTATCTTATTGATTTTCCAGCATCATGACAAGATATACCTAACTTCACCTTGGCTTCTAATACATAGTGGGGATATAGACTTAAACAAAATAACCTCTCTCATCTCTCGTACGCCGCTCTATACAACGCTGTTCGTACGGTTTATTGTTCTGCGTCATCAGAGCGGAAGCCATGTAGAACTATATAATATGTATCTAAAAAACCTCCCGGTTCACGTTGAGTGTGACTGAGGAGGTTTTTGGCATTTACTGTTGAAGCTGGCGCAGCACGGTAATTTCGACACGGCGGTTTTTTTGTCGTCCGGCCTCGGTCGTATTATCTCCAACCGGTCGGGTATCGGCATAACCCGCATATTGAAATTCCGAGGGCGACAGATTTTCTCTGTCGAGAAAGAATCGAAGCACCGATAGCGCCCGTGCCCCGGAAAGCTCCCAGTTGTCCTTGTAGGTCGAAGCGTTCGAAGAGCGTGTGAACGGAATATTGTCCGTATGGCCCTCGATGCTGATCGGCGTTTTCAAATCCCGGAACAGACTGGCCAGCTTGGATAACGTGTTTGCAGAGCCTTGCTTGAGTGCAGCCCTGCCCTGATCGAATAAAAAGCGGTCGCTCAGGGTGATGACAATACCGCGAGGCTGATCTGACACAAAAATCTGATTTTCCAGTTTGTTGTCCGTAATATATTCTTGAATGACACCCATTAAATTTTGTAGCTCTTTTTCCTGCGTGCGAAATGCTTGTTCACGTTCGGCGAGCTTTGTCGATCCAGCTTCCTTTTTATCGGCTGCTGGTTGCTTGGTCGTGGGCGGATTCTTACTTGTGTGCTGATCCGCAGTACCCGTAATGCCTGAGCCTTGCTCCAAAATAGAATCGCCCTTATGGAACGTATCCTGTAGGGATTGAACAACGACATCGTATTTTTTAGCATCCAGACTACTCATGGCATACATCACAACGAAAAATATGAGCAGCAGGGTGATCAGATCGGCATAGGTAATCATCCAGCGGTCACGATGGTCTCCGCCGCCTCCTTGACCCCCACGGCGCTTACCGCGCACTCTCATGGAAGTCCTCCTTTGGAGCAACGTCATCTGTGCGTGAGCGACGACGAGGTGGCTTAGGCCCCAGAGTTTTCTCTGAACGGATAAAGAACTCCAGTTTTTTGCGTACAAGCTTCGGATTCTCACCGTTTTGGATGGCGAGAATGCCTTGCAGCAGTAAATCCATCGTGACCATTTCATTTTCGCTGCATGCTCTGATTTTGGATGCGATGGGCAGGAAAATCAGATTGGCGCTGGCAACGCCGTATAATGTAGCGATAAAGGCCACAGCAATAGACGGTCCAAGCGCTGTCGGCTCGGTCAGGCTGCCGAGTACATGGATCAGGCCCATCACAGTACCGATAATCCCCATCGTAGGGGCATAGCCGCCTGCGGATTCGAATATTTTGGCATATCCTTCGTGTTTATGCTCAATGGTATCTAACTCGAGTTCCAGAATTTGCTTGATTTGCTCCTGCTCAGTGCCGTCAATGACCAGTTGAAGACCTTCGCGCAGAAATGCATTCGGATGCTCTGAGGAAATACGCTCCAGCGCAAGCACCCCGGATCGGCGGGAGGTGGCCGCCATGGAAACCAAATCTTCAATATATTGCTCGGAGAGGTTGTCCTCACGGCTAAACGCCATCCGAAAGGCAGCTGGTACGGTCTTCAGCTTGGAAACGGGGTAGCTGATGACGACTGCGGCGAACGTTCCGCCAAATACAATCAGAGCCGATGTACCTTGAAGCAGCCCTGTAAATTCTCCGCCTTCCCATAAGAAGCCACCGATTAATGCTATGATTCCGGCGATGATGCCCAATACGATGGTGATATCCAAAATTTAATTCACTCCTATTCAAGACTTATCGTTTGCATCCAAGGTAAGAAAGAGGTATAATACGGGAACAAACATTCTTATTCAACCATATTTCCCAAGTAACATTGCTCGGGAAATATCGACATAGGTTTACAGGTAAAGACGTTTCAGCTCGACTGTTGTAGAAACATGATGTTTCCATTTTAGACGATAAGGGTGATGCAGGGCAATGAGTGATATCGTTGTTAGCGATAAGACTTTTGAAATTCAGTCGGAATTCCAGCCTCAAGGCGATCAACCCCAAGCCATTTTTGAATTGGTAGAAGGGATTGCAGAAGGAAAAAAGCATCAAACACTATTGGGTGCTACGGGAACAGGTAAGACATTTACCATCGCGCAGACCATTGCCAAGCTGAATCGGCCTACTTTGGTTATTGCACATAACAAGACTTTGGCTGCCCAACTGGCGAGTGAGTTTAAGGAGTTTTTTCCGAATAACTCAGTCGATTATTTTGTCAGCTACTATGATTACTACCAACCGGAAGCATACATTCCGTCTTCCGATACGTATATTGAGAAGGATTCCAGCATCAATGAGGAGATTGATAAACTTCGCCACTCCGCCACAAGCTCTCTGTTTGAGCGTCGTGACGTTATTATTGTAGCGAGTGTCTCCTGCATTTATGGTCTGGGTTCCCCGAAAGAATATTCAAGCCTGCTGCTCTCGCTTAGAGTCGGCATGGAGAAACCCCGCAATCAGATTTTGTCCCGCTTGGTCGATATTCAATATCAGCGGAACGATATCAACTTCGTGCGGGGTACTTTCCGTGTACGGGGAGATGTTGTTGAAATATTCCCGGCTTCCCATGGGGAACACGCTATACGGGTAGAACTGTTCGGGGATGAAATTGAACGGATCACCGAGATTAATGTGCTTACGGGTGAATTGATCGGTGAACGTGATCATATTGCCATTTTCCCTGCATCTCACTTCGTTACTCATGAGGATACGATGAGGGTAGCACTGGTCAACATTGAACGTGAGCTTGAAGAGCGGTTAGTGGAGCTGAAGGAACAAGGGAAGCTGCTGGAGGCACAACGTTTGGAGCAACGTACCCGCTATGATATCGAGATGATGAAAGAGGTTGGTTTTTGTTCCGGCGTCGAGAATTACTCAGGTCCACTGACATTCCGCGAGCGGGGGGCAACACCGTATACGCTGTTGGATTATTTTCCGGATGATATGCTGATCGTGATTGATGAGTCTCATGTTACGTTGCCACAGATTCGGGCGATGTATAATGGTGACCAAGCACGTAAGAATGTACTGGTGGAGCATGGTTTCCGTCTGCCATCCGCGCTGGATAACCGCCCGCTGAAGTTTGAAGAGTTCGAGGACAAGGTGAGTCAGATCGTCTACGTTTCAGCTACACCAGGCCCCTATGAGCTGGAGAAATGTGAAACGACTGTGCAACAGATCATCCGGCCTACGGGGCTTCTTGACCCGATCATTGAGGTGCGGCCGAGCAAAGGACAGATTGACGATCTCATTAGTGAAATACGGCTTCGGATGGAGCGTGAGGAACGGGTACTGGTCACCACGCTTACCAAGAAAATGTCTGAGGATCTGACCGACTATTTAAAAGAAGTGGGTATCAAGGTCAGGTATATGCATTCCGAGATTAAGACGCTGGAGCGGATGGCGATTTTACGAGATCTTCGTTTGGGTACCTTTGATGTCCTGATTGGAATCAATCTGCTGCGGGAAGGTCTGGATTTGCCAGAAGTGTCGCTGGTGACGATTTTGGATGCGGACAAGGAAGGCTTCCTGCGTTCCGAGCGTTCACTCATCCAGACGATTGGACGGGCAGCACGGAATAGCGATGGCCGTGTTATTATGTACGGTGACAAAATTACGGATTCTATGGATAAAGCGATAAAAGAAACCGAACGCCGCCGTACGATTCAAATTCAGTACAATGAAGACCATGGCATTACCCCGCAAACGATTCGCAAAAAGATTCGTGATGTCATTGAAGCGACCAAGGTGGCCGAGGCACGTAATGATTACCTTCCTGGTGAGACAGGTAAACTTTCCAAGAAGGAGCGTCAGTCGCTGATTCAGCGTTTGGAAGCGGAAATGAAGGATGCCGCCAAGAATCTTCAGTTCGAGCGGGCCGCCGAGTTGCGTGATGCTTTGCTGGAACTGCGGGCTGATTAAGCTTTCAGGGGCGATTAGTGGCGCGAACACATTGAAAATGAAATGGATGATTGCTTTTAAAAATAGAGAGGGCGGCCCATGTGGTCGTTCTCTTTGCGATATATCACTTGCTTGGGGTATCCCATGCAATATAGCATGACGTGAACTATGGTTAAGGAGATGAAACATTTGGCGAATGAAAGCATCATCATCAAAGGCGCTCGGGCGCATAATCTCAAAAATATTGACGTGACTATCCCCAGAGACAAATTTGTCGTCCTGACGGGGCTAAGTGGCTCAGGTAAATCGTCACTGGCTTTCGACACGATTTATGCAGAAGGACAGCGGCGTTATGTGGAGTCTTTATCCGCGTATGCGCGTCAATTCCTGGGACAGATGGAGAAACCGGATGTGGATTCCATTGACGGACTGTCTCCTGCGATTTCCATTGACCAAAAGACTACGAGCCGTAACCCGCGTTCTACC
The DNA here is from genome assembly GCF_000520815.1 of Paenibacillus maysiensis. GTDB lineage: Bacteria > Bacillota > Bacilli > Paenibacillales > Paenibacillaceae > Paenibacillus > Paenibacillus maysiensis. The sequence goes on from NZ_ASRY01000197.1 coordinate 52,253, forward strand.
GTTGGTACGGTTACGGAGATTTATGATTATTTGCGGTTGCTGTTTGCCCGAATTGGTCACCCTCATTGTCCTGAGCATGGCGTTGAAATTACATCACAAACGGTTGAACAAATGGTGGACCGCATTTTGCAATATCCTGAAAAGACAAGGCTGCAAATTTTGGCTCCATTGGTTTCGGGACGCAAAGGTGAGCATAAAACGCTGTTTGCGGATATTGCCAAGCAGGGCTTTGTACGGGTGCGTGTCAATGGCGAACTGCGTGAGTTATCCGAAAAGATCGAGCTGGAGAAAAACAAGAAGCATTCCATTGAAGTGGTTGTAGACCGGATCGTAGTGAAGGAGGATGTGCGTGCACGTCTGTCCGACTCTATTGAGACAGCATTGAACCTTTCAGGAGGTCAGTTGCTGGTGGACATAATGGGGCAAGAAGAGCTGCGTTTCAGTTCTAATTTTGCCTGTCCGATCTGTGGTTTTAGTATAGACGAGTTGTCGCCGCGCATGTTCTCTTTTAACAGTCCATTCGGTGCTTGCCCGGATTGTGATGGATTGGGCGTTAAAATGGTTGTCGACCCCGACCTGCTTATGCCTGACCCGGAGAAAAGTGTAGAAGATGGAGCATTTCAGGCATGGAGTGGAGGAACTTCCACCTATTATCCGCAATTTTTACAGTCTGTATGCGAGCATTATAGTATTCCACAGAACATTCCTGTCAGCCAACTGACCACGGAACAAATGAACATCTTATTACATGGAACGGGCGACCAGAAGATCCGGTTTCGTTATGAAAATGATTTTGGCCAACGCAAGGAAGCCTATGTGACCTTTGAGGGAATTATCCCGAATCTGGAGCGTCGCTATCGTGACACAGCTTCTGATGGTATCCGTGAATTTATTGAAGGATTTATGAGCGCAAAGCCGTGTAATACCTGTAAGGGACATCGTTTGAAGAAAGAAACTCTGGCGGTGACTATTCAGGAGCGTAACATTGCCTATGTAACTGATTTGTCCATTGGCGAAGCATCTCAATTTTTCATAACGCTGGTGTTGAGTGAGAAGGAACAGTCCATTGCCAATCTCATTCTTAAGGAAATTAACAGCCGTTTGGGATTCCTCGTTAATGTTGGATTGGAGTACCTGACCTTAAGTCGTGCAGCGGGAACGTTATCCGGTGGTGAGGCACAACGTATCCGGTTGGCGACACAGATCGGTTCCAGCCTGATGGGCGTACTGTATATTTTGGACGAGCCAAGCATCGGGTTGCACCAGCGGGATAATGACCGACTGATTAGTGCATTGGAGCATATGCGGAATCTCGGGAATACACTGATTGTGGTGGAGCATGACGAAGATACGATGATGGCAGCAGATTATATTATTGATATCGGACCGGGAGCTGGAATCCACGGCGGCATGATCATGTCACAGGGGACTCCGCAGGAAGTTATGGAGGACCCGAATTCCTTGACCGGGCAATATTTGAGCGGACGCAAGTTTATTCCGGTCAATACCGAGCGGCGTAAGCCTGCTGACAAGTGGCTGGAAATCCGGGGAGCCAAAGAGAACAATCTCAAAAATGTGAATGTCAAAATTCCGCTTGGGGTTTTCACGGCTGTTACGGGTGTGTCCGGCTCCGGAAAATCTACGTTGGTTAACGAAATTTTGTACAAAACACTGGCGCGTGATCTGAACCGGGCGAGAGTGCGTCCAGGTCAGCATAAGGAAATTCGCGGGCTTGAAAATATCGAAAAGGTCGTAGAGATTGATCAGTCTCCAATTGGCCGCACGCCGCGCTCCAATCCCGCAACTTATACCGGAGTATTCGATGATATCCGGGATTTATTCTCGCAGACGAATGAGGCCAAGGTGCGGGGCTACAAAAAGGGTCGTTTCAGCTTTAACGTAAAGGGCGGCCGTTGTGAAGCTTGCAGAGGCGACGGGATCATCAAGATTGAGATGCACTTTTTGCCAGACGTGTATGTTCCATGTGAAGTGTGCAAGGGTAAACGCTATAACCGGGAGACTCTTGAAGTGAAATACAAAGGTAAGAGTATTGCTGACGTACTGGAGATGACGGTAGAGGATGCGACAGAGTTTTTCCAAAACATCCCGAAGATTCATCGCAAGATCCAGACGCTAATGGATGTAGGTCTGGGATATATCAAGCTGGGACAGCCTGCGACTACCTTGTCCGGGGGCGAAGCGCAGCGCGTGAAGCTGGCTTCCGAACTGTATCGTCGCAGCACGGGTAAGACGATTTACATTTTGGACGAGCCGACAACGGGTCTGCATGTTCACGATATTGACAGATTGCTGACGGTACTGCATCGTTTGGTTGATTCGGGAGAAACAGTATTGGTCATTGAGCATAATCTGGATGTGATTAAAACAGCCGATTATCTGATTGATTTGGGACCGGAAGGCGGTAGCGGCGGTGGCACGATTTTGGCTACTGGAACACCTGAGCAGCTTGTGAAGGTCGAAGAATCCTATACAGGACGGTATTTGAAGCCAATCCTTGAACGGGATACACAGCGCAGCCAAGCGCTTCAGACAGCCGATCTGTAGACATCATTTAATATAAGTCTTGTAAGCCTCACACAGGTATGAAGACAGAATACGAATTAGCGTATTCATTCCTTTGCCTTGGTGGGGCTTTATTTTGTAAAAAAAGAGAACTTTTATCCAAATCTTGCGTTAAAGCATGTGACACATAGTTTACCAAGCGCTGGAATAATAAATCTATACGTATATTCATCGGCAGAAAGTCTCGGAGCAGTCTCCATTTTGGAGTTTCAAATGTTTGGGCTCGGGCTTGAAGAGGTAAATATATAAATCATGATTGTATAGCATCGCATGAAGTTCCGTGACCACGTGACAACCAGTACAAGTTGAAGCGAAACCGTTAGTCTATCACATCTAAGGTTTTTAAAAACATCTCTGAGGTAAAGTCATGAAGGGAGCTGGAACGTTTGAAGGGAATGCGAAACGGGTTTCTACGTACACGTGTTTATTCATGGACAGCAGGAGTTGCCTTAGCGGCATGGGTCATGGGTTTTAGCGCTGTTCCGTCTTATGCATCCGAGGTGTCCGAGGCGGCTGTGCCCAAGCAGGCTGAAATTGAAACAAGCGCGGCAATTGGAAGCTTTGAGGATGAAGGGAATCCACATAATTATATTCAGCCCGCAGCGAATGGTGGGTTTCTGGTACTGAACATCGAAGACAATACTGAGACAAGTGTGGCGCATGTCACGTACGGCAAGCTGGACAGCTCGCTGGAGGGTGTGTGGAAACATGAGCTGGATCTGAATGTGCAGCCTGGTGCAAGCAGTAGGGGAGTCCAGCGGGAGACGTCGGATGGTGGCTCGCTGCTGCTTATCGACTATACGAAGCCAGACGGGATACGGGAGTTACAGGCATCACGGTTAGATGAGGACGGGTATAGCGTGTGGTCCAAAACGTTACAAACGGATGGCTTGGCATCCCATGGACAGAACTCCCTTATAGGTTTGGAACCGCTTGCGGACGGCGGATTTCTTGTATCCTCTCTGGACCGGGCGGAACAAGCATTTACCGTACTCAAATACTCAGAAACTGGTGAGGAGCTGTGGAACCGAACGAAGGACGGGGTGACCTCGGGTTGGCTGGTTGGCAATCACGATGGATATTATGCACTTATGAACAGTCCGCATGGCCCGGTAGGAGTACAGACAGATGTTTACGGCCAGGAAATCCGTAACATTAATTTCGATTTGGGCTCTGGTAAAGATATTGCAGAGGTACGGGAGTTGTCCGGTGGCCATATAGCCGTCACAGGGCTTAAAGGGAACAGCAAGCGTACACAGATTTTGAGCAACGGACTGCAATTGTTCGGTGATACAGATGATTATCCGGCTGACCGGGTATATCTGCCGGAGGAGCAGGTGTACGTTCGGTTTAGTGACCGATATGATCCGCTGGGAGGCAGCACGAAGATGCATGGGATTACCATCACTGGCTTGAAAGGGAACGGTACGAAGGTTTGGGAAACCACTACCCATTACAAGGAAGACAATTCCTTCGGCATCCGATATGACACGGGACTCATATACAAAATACCGACAGGCTATGCAGTGGTGACATCCACATCCGGCGGCGCTCATAAACCGGTAGTACTTGATTTTGCGAAAATATGGATACCGGAATAATCTGAATAATCCGGTATCTTTTTTTGGAAGCGCAGAAGATGACCTTTTGCAGCCATGTTATGACCACAAGAAAATAGCCTGCTTGTATGCGAGATACAAACAGGCTGCCTTGGAAGGCCTATTAGGTTAAGAGAACACATGATAGAAGAGCCTTACTTACAAACCTCAGGAAGCAGCGGTGCTGGCCTGCAAAATAGCAGACAGCTTTTCCTGAAAAGTCGGAATGCCTACCCGATGTACATACGCATAAAAGGTTTCGTCGGCATTTCGATTTTCTTTGTAAAACAGAATCAGTTCGGCCAACACAGGGCCAACCTGATCACCACGTACGCGACCTTTGAGCGCTTTACTGAACTGGGCACCCGGTCCGAGCGCTCCGCCGACAGCAATGTCGAACGCGTCGACCATGCCTTCGGGTGTCTTAATAAGCGAGCCTTGCAGACCGATGTCTGCAATATGCTTGTGTCCGCAGGAATTCGGGCAACCGATGAAATGAATGCGCACTTTTTCGTCCAGCTCTACGTGCTGATCCAAATACTCGGCAACATCAACCGCCCGCTTTTTAGTCTCCACAATCGCCAGATTGCAGAATTCATTCCCGGTGCATGAAACGGTACGGCTCATAAAATGCTTGGGCTGTGGCGTCAGGCGTTGCAGCACAGGAGCCTGTAGTAATTCATCCACCTGATTGTCCGGCACGCCGCTCAGCAAAATATTTTGTGACATGGTGGTACGAATCTGTCCATCACCGTAGCGGTCAGCCAGGTCGGCCAGCTCGTGCAGTTCGTCAGCATCCAGACGGCCGACTGGCACGTTCAGACCGACATAGTTTAGACCCTGCTGCGCTTGTGGATGCACACCGTCAAAGTAGGCTGCTTGCCAGCCGATCGTTTTATCCTCGCCCCGGCCGGGCATTTCGCCGATATACTCCGTGAGCTTGGCTAAAAACTTTTCCGGGCCCCAATCGGCGATGAGAAATTTTAAGCGGGCATGATGTCGTTTTTCCCGATAGCCGTAATCCCGGAAAATGGTGGTGACTGCAATGGAAACCTTCAAAACTTCATCAGGACGGACAAACAGGTCCAGCGATTGCGCCAAATGCGACTTGGCGGATAAGCCCCCACCGACCATCACATGGAAGCCGATGACTTCTTCCCCGTCGATTACTTTAGTGGCTGGCGTAAAGGACAAATCGTTAATTTCAGCCTGCGCATTATTGTACGTGTTACCGGAGATGGACATTTTGTATTTACGCGGCAGATTGGAGAAGTCCCGATTTAACACGAAAAAACGGTTGACTTCATCCACAATGTCCTTGGTGTCGACCAATTCATTCGGATCAATGCCTGCCAACGGATTGCCAACAATCGTACGCGGGCAGTCGCCACAGGCTTCAAAGGAGTACAAATCAACTTTTTCCAGCCGCTCAAAAATATCGGGTAAATCTTGAACCGTCAGCCAGTGAAGCTGAATAGCCTGACGGGTGGTGACATCAACGAGACTGCGTCCGTACAGTGTGGATATGTCCGCCAATGCATGTGCCTGCGCTGATGTCATGATACCTGTAGGAATACGGATGCGCATCATAAAATGACCGTCCTTGGGCTTTTGCTGATACACTCCGGCCCATTTGAAACGATCCATATCGTCCGCAGTGATCGAATCGAAGCCTTCGCTCGCATAGCTTTCGATAATGGTGCGTATGACGTCAAGGCCGTCCTTTTCCAGCTTGGCAAATTCGAATTTGTTCAGTTTATCGGGATGAGCGGTCCAGATTGGTTCGTAAGCCATCCATTTGCCTCCTTCATAAGCATTGTTTGCAGGGATTCAAGATTATACTTTTATTTCCGACAATAGAACTAAGATATAATGTGATGGTATCATAGTTGGAAGTGCCCGTAAACGAAGGAATGGCCCAAACGCTATAACGATTATTTATCGTTTTTGCTTATTTTCTTGATATAAGGATTTGGTAATTTTATAGTATAAATGACATGAGGGGTCATGTAAGCGGCAAACATAGCTTTTAAAAAAAAGATAGGGCTTAAAGCGATTGTATGCGTGTCTCCTCTATGGTAGATTTGGACTAACTGATAGAACAGGGTCATGTTAGAGAGGAAAAGGTGAAACTATGCGTAAGATGGGGAAAAGGGCTGTCATACTGGCTTTGAGCAGCGCTTTGTGTGTTTCTGGAACAGCAGGTGCAGCCAGCAGTGGAACTGCTTTGAAAACAAAGGTCATTAACGGCGGGGTCTATGTCAACGTAGGCGATGTGAATAAAGCATTAGGAACCAGCGGCGCGTATAACAGCGCAAATGGTACATATACGTTATCGGCCGATCGTGTGCCGCAGGTGGTTAAAAATGTATCTCCCTCTGTGGTAGGCATCATCGGCCGCTCAGCAACGGGACAAACCGTGGCAGGCGGAGATCGGTACAATCTTGCTCACGGTACGGGGGTTATTATTCGGACAAATGGATGGATTGTCACGAATGCACATGTCATTGAAGGATTAAATGATGCTGTGGTCGTGACCTCGGACGGTAAATCTTACAGTATTACAGATAGCTACAGTGATCCGGTCAGTGACCTGGCATTGGTTAAAATCAAAGCAAGCGGCCTTAAACCTGCTACCTTAGCGGGCTCGCCGAATAATCTTCAGGTGGGAGAGCAGGTAGTGGCTATCGGTACGCCTATCTCTTTTTCCCTGCGTAATTCGGCAACTTCGGGTGTTGTCAGCGGATTGAACCGTGGCGTCAACGCTGCCTATCGACTTATCCAAAGCGATACCGCGATCAATCCTGGTAACAGTGGCGGTCCGCTCGTAAACCTCAAAGGAGAGGTAATCGGGATCAATACGATGAAATTTTCGGCTGTCGGTATTGAAAATATGGGCTTTTCGATTCCTTCGGATACGGTGAAGTATGTCATTGCTCAATTTTTTAAGTATGGTGAGGTTCGGCGTGCCAGTCTTGGTCTAGGATTGGAAGAGAGCTGGTCGGCGATTGTGGGGCTGCCTACGGAGGACCCTTTGAAAGTCACAAAAATTACTTCGGCTAGTGCTGTTCAGGCCAAAATCAAGGAAGGCGACGAGTTGTATAGCATAAACGGCAAGCGTGTGGCTTCCGCTATCGATGTCAACGAGTTGCTTAAAAGCTATCAGCCTGGGCAGACGGTGAGCTTGCTCATGCAGACGGACGGCGATATTGTAAAACGCAAGTTGGTACTGTCACAGGATAATGGTGAAATCTATGAATCTATTCAGGCCGGAGAGGATGCCGGGGACTCGGATGAGTCGGCTGGTGATGGCAATGTAGTGCCTTCCAAGGAAGCATCTAAGTCAGTCCAAGAGGCAGCCGCTACAGGGAAGTAAATGAAAACGGATCGTTATGATATCAAATATAGCTAGAGGGAGATTACTGTGAAGCATATTCAAAGAAAAATGATGTATAAGCTGGGAGCTGGCGCGGTTGCATTGTCCGTTCTGCTATCTGCTTTGCCAGCAGTGGCGGCGGACAGCGATAAACCGATCTTGGAGCTACGTCTGCAAGGCGGCAGCAACACAGCCATCGTGAACGGTCAGAATGCCAATATTGCAAAACCCTATTCAAAAAGCGGTGCGTTGATGGTTCCGGCTGGTGTGTTCAAAAAAGCATTTAACAGCAAAATTCGGCTGGCCGAAGATAATGTGGTCAAAATTAGCAGCGGTGCTCGCATCGTATCGCTGACCATCGGTAGCCGTACTGCCTGGATGGGCGGTCATAAGGTAACGCTCCCCGCTCCACCGGAAATGTCATCAGGTGTCCTGATGGTTCCGCTGCGTCAAGTAGCAGAAGGCCTCGGAGGCAAGCTGGAGAAGAATGGTGCGGGCATTGTCATTCGGATGGAGGCGCAAGAAGAGGCAGGCACGGTAGCTGAAGAGACGCCGAGCATTGATAACGATGAGGGCAAGACGCAGATCGGGAACAGCTACTACGATTGGTCCATGAACTATCCAACAGGGCTGGTCATCGGTCAGGGTGGCGGGGATGAGAGCATTTCCACATTTATGGACGAGAATAGTGCGTATTATATGGAAGTGCATACAGCCCCACAGCCGGTCCCGTTGAATGCGGACGATTTGCTTCAACAACTGGTGCAAGCCGCCAAGGAGACGGGAGAAATCGTTATAGATCGAAAATCCTTCCCGAAATCAAAGGTACCTTATGCGCGTGTCATTACGAAGGACGGAGACGGCGTGCTGTGGGAAAACCGTCAGTATTATGACAACGGAAGATTGTATGTGATTTATTTTTCCGATGCCAAAGCAACGAACTATAAGGATCTCGCACAGTATGCGGGTCTGTTAAATTCCTTCAAGACCTCCTTCAATGCACAGGATAAAAGCATTAAAGACCTGTCGACCGTCGTAGGGGGAACACGTGAGGCTGGAAACCCGGACTATGGTGTGTCGCTTAGCATACCGGCAGGTTGGAAAATGGACGATCAGCGGATGCAGTACGAAAGCAATGATGGATCGAGTTTCCGCTTGAACGTGACTTCAGCTCCTGCTGATGCCACGTTGGAGAACTGGAGCCAACAGCTGCAAAAGTGGCTGAGTGATTCATTTGTATCTACAGCTTATGAGTCCCAGAAGACCTATCCACTTGAGGTTGCGGGGGTTAAGGGGCTGGTTCAGGAGTATCGATACAACTTTGGCGATGGATGGGTTAAGGAATACAATGTGCTGATTCAGCAAAATGGATACCGCTATCTGGCTGAATACGCTGTGCCGGAAAAAGTGAGCAAAGGGAATGATCAGTTCAATGCGCTCATTTCCTCGCTTCAAATCGATTTCCAAACCGTAGCGAGCAACTTCGGACAACTGGAAGAGGACGACTATCTGGCAGACAAAACGAAAACGGTCAAAAAGACTTCCAAAGCCTATGCGTACACGGTGAATATTCCACGATACTGGACAGCGATCAGCGACCAATTTGAATTGGGTGATGTGGAATACCAGTTTACTGGAGGACGCTTCTCTATCAAGGTTGACAATGACCAATCGTTCGAGTTAACGGTATCCCAGCTCAAGGACTTTTACGATAAGCAGGGTAAAAGCTACAAAAACCTCAAGGTTGAAGAGGTTAAGGACGTGACGTTCGCCGGGGTTCCGGCAGCTTCCTTTACATTCCACCGTGTGGAAGAAGGCATTGGCTATACAGGCCGCCAAATTGTTCTGGAGCGTGACGGAAAAACGTATACCGTGGCAACGACGCTGAATGACGCGAACAATACGGCTGTGCAGTCTACTGCACTGGATTCGACGCTGAATTCGTTTAATTTTGTGAAGTAGAGGGTGTAGGGAAAGGATTAGCGAGTTATGGTGGGGAGGGGCGCTACGCGCGCCATTTGATCCTGCGATCGCTGTTGACCCGGGATTCTTGGATTGTATAAGGGATTGAATAGTAAGAATCCCGGGTCAAAGGCGAACGCTAACGCTTCTACGGATTCAAATGGCTTGCTCCGCTGGCACCCGCCGTAAGATCGCCAATCTTTTTAAAGAGTGAGTGAGGTAGGAAGGTCAAAGGCTGTTCAAGCATCTCCCAAGCATCTCCAATGTACCGTTTGACGGGATTGGGGGTGTTTTTTATTTTTAGTATGATATTTTTGTAAGGAATCGCTTGGAAAGTGTAGAAGCTTGGGGCGCAGTCTGGTACACTAGATTAGTTACAAGATAAGAATGATTATGCCGCAATGTTTGTCATGCGGATTTTTTGAGTTGGATGTCAATGATCCCGTGAGCCTATGGTTCAGAGTAGGGATGATCGGATAGGATGATAGTTCATAGGATTTTAAAATAAGCAGCATCGCTGCTCTGGAAAATAACGCTTTACCAAAGAATAATAAGTTATTTCTCAGTCTAGGGAGGACAATGATGAAATCAGCAGTACGAAGAGAAGATGTCGAGCTTCTGGCACCAGCCGGTGACTGGGATTGTATGCGTGCGGCGGTAGCGAATGGAGCCGATGCGATCTTTTTCGGAGTGGAAAAGTTCAACGCACGGGCGCGGGCGAACAATTTCCGTATGGATGAGCTGCCTGAAATTATGGCGTTTTTGCATAGCTATGGGGTTAAAGGCTTCTTGACATTCAATATATTGGTGTTTGAAAACGAGCTGGAGGATGCCAAGGAACTGGTCGATGCCTGCGTGGATGCAGGTGTGGACGCGTTGCTTGCACAGGATATGGGCTTGGTGAAAATGATCCGCGATATTTCGCCGGATTTTCCGATCCATGGCTCTACCCAGATGACGATTACCTCGCCGGAGGCGGTAGAGTTTACGAAACCGTACAACATTGAGCGGGTCGTGCTCGGACGTGAAAATAACTTAAAACAGATTCAAAAAATAGGTGAGCAAGCGAGACTTCCGATGGAAGTATTCGTGCATGGCGCGTTATGTGTATCTTACTCGGGTCAATGCTTGACTTCTGAAATGTGGGGCGGGCGCTCTGCGAACCGTGGCGAATGCGCACAGGCATGCCGTTTGCCTTACGATCTGATGGTGGATGGCGAGCAAAAGCCGATGGCCGACGTGACGTATCTACTGTCACCTAAGGATTTGGCTGCCATTGATCTGCTGCCGGAGTTGATTGGCGCGGGCGTCATCTCTTTTAAAATCGAAGGACGACTGAAAACGCCTGAATATGTAGCCAACGTGGTCAGCAAGTACCGTAAGGCGATTGATAAGTATTTTGAAGGTGACACTTCCAAGACCAGCAAAGAAGATATCCGCGAGCTTCAGCAAAGCTTTTCACGCGGCTTTACGCACGGGTTTCTGGAAGGAACGAATAACAAGAAGCTGGTTGACGGTACGTTCCCGAAAAGCCGGGGTGTTTATCTGGGTCGGGTGGAACAAATCCTTCGTGACGGCGTAGTATGCCGTATTGATGCGCCGCTGAAGCGTGGCGACGGCATTGTATTCGATGCAGGAGATCCTACGCAAAAAGAAGAAGGCGGACGCGTATACGATATCCGTCGCAAGGGTGTAAAGATCGAAGGCGAAGCCGGAGAAGGCTGGATCATCGACATCGTAGCGGGACGCAACGATGTGGATCTGCGCCGTGTACATGTCGGCGACCGCATTTGGAAGACCAACGACCCGGCGCTGGACAAGCGTCTGCGCCAGACGTACGAGACCGACAAGCCGTACCGTGTCTTTCCGGTACATGTGCGTGTCAGCGGCTCTCCAGGGCAGCCGCTGACGACCTGGTGGACCGATGTGCAGAAAGGCACGACGGTCCGCGTGGATTCCGAGCTGGAACTTGAAATCGCCCAGAAGCGTCCAATGACGCGCGAACTGCTCGAGGAGCAGTTCGGCCGACTGGGCGGAACGGTGTTCCAGCTGGAAGAACTGGACGTCCACCTGCATGGGGACGTCATCGTGCCGATGCGCGAGCTGAACAGCATCCGCCGTCAGGCGGTGGAATTGCTCGCGGGCGAGCGCCCCAAACCGCCCGTGTACACGAAGCGGGCGGTAGAGGTGTATGGCGATGCATCGGTTCCCGCATCGCCAGTGGCACGCGGTCAGGCAGAGCTGACCGCGCTGTGCCGCAGCCTCCCGCAGGTTGAGGCTGCGCTGGAGGCCGACGTGGAGTTCATTTACGCCGACTTCGAGTTCATTAAGCAATTCCCGGCAGCCGTAGAGGCTGTACACGCCGCAGGGCGTCGAATTGCGCTGGCGACCCCGCGTATTCACATGCCGGGTGAAAACGGCTACCACAACAACATCCTGCGCCTGAAGCCAGATGCTGTGCTGGTACGCAATCCGGGGGCACTGTATTTCTACATGCGACATCGGTTGGAAAATCCGGACGCACACCATCCGCAATTGATCGGTGACTTCTCGCTGAATGTCGCCAACCACAAAGCGGCAGATCTGTTCCTGGATTCAGGCTGTGACCTGGTTACGCCGTCGTACGACCTGAACATCCAGCAAATGGTCGATATGCTCAGACGCACGCGTACCGATAAGCTGGAGATCGTGATTCAGCAGCATATGCCGATGTTCCATACCGAACATTGCGTATACTGCACCTTCATGAGCGAAGGCACGGACTACACCAACTGTGGACGTCCATGTGAGGACCATCGCGCATCCCTGCGCGACCGTATTGGTATGTCTCACCCCGTTCGCGTGGACGAAGGCTGTCGCAACACGGTATACAATGCCATCGAGCAATCCGGCGCCGAGTACCTGTCCAACTTTATGGAGCTGGGTGTGTCCCGCTACCGCGTGGAGTTTCTTGAGGAGACCCCGGAGCAGGTACGAGAGGTGATTGACCTCTATAACCGTGCCCTGCGCGGAGAAATCAGTGGTACACAGGTCTGGAAGACGCTTAAAGCGACGAACCAGTTGGGTGTTACACGCGGGCAACTGGTCAAGTAGTCTGTGTGATGCATACGTAACTGCTACAGTGTTTGAAGAATTATACTGACATTCAGCATGACGAACAAAGCAGACCATTGCCCTTTCCGGGAAGTGGTCTGCTTTTATGTATAGCCAATGAGGCGGCCCTTTTTTTAATATCTTTCCGCGTGTCCAATTGCGCAACTGTTGTACAATGGACTTACAAGTGTGCTGAACATGTAGAACAGCTACCATTTCCAATAAGCTCAAATGATTCAATTATATTAAGGGATTTTGCGAAATTTTCATGGATACAAGGAGGGAGTGTAAATGAGTCATTTTACATTGCAGGATGTGCGTGACATTTGTGGGACAACGGCATACAACAAAGGGCGGGAATATGTCGAAAAGGGCAGAGTTACGTCATTAAAAATCAATGCCCCATGCACCCGAATAGCTGCTGGAGTAAAGGGGAGTCGCAACTATCAGGTCCATATTGATCTGGATGAGTTCGGTCTGGACGCCGAATGTACCTGCCCTGCCTATCAAAACAGCTACTATCATGAGGGATGTAAGCATATTGCCGCAGTGCTGATTGCTGTACATCGAATGATCAAGGCCGGGACGCAGAGCCAAATTATTGTACCTGACTATCAATTGGATATTCCAGCAGCGGGACAAACCCAGCCAACCTCCATTTTTGGACCTGATTCACTTCTATCAGCTCCACCTTCCCGGCGACCTGCTACACGTTCTGCTATTGAGCCATTCCAGCAGATGATATCCTATCGTACCGCCGATCAACTGATGGAGCTATTCAAGCAAACTGATGAATCGGGGGACAACGGTTTGTCGCCAGCTGGCAGCGAATTTACAACCACCCATCAGGAGAAGCTCCAGGTTGAATATATTTGTCATGTAGAGGATAGCTCATATAAAGGTGAGCAGATCAACATTGAGATGAAAATAGGGACGAGGCGAACTTATGTGGTGCAGAAGCTAAGGCCATTCTTGGATAGTGTGGAAAAAGGGGAGTCTTTTCACTTTACGAAGTTGTTTTCCTACGAACCAGCAACGCAGTATTTTGCCCATGCAGATCGACAGTTGATGGAACTTCTGATTCACATTAAAAACGGTGAGCGGATGTACAAAGAACTATTGAACCCCTATAGCTTATCAGACAGCTTTGCCGGAGATGCTCGTGCTATGTTCATTCCTCCCATGAACTGGCCTGATGTGTATAAGCTGCTCCAGCAATGTGATTTTGTGACCTGGGAGGGGAAGGGAACGCTAGGCAATGGTCAAATCACGGCTTCTGATGAAGTTTTACCCATAGAGTTTAATATTGCTCCAGGCGTTAGCGGTGGCTACAAACTCAATGTCAATGGATTGCAGGAAGCCGCTTTGCTCCCTTCCTACGGTTTGACTGTTAGCTATGGGAAGATTTTCGAAGAGAACCCGCTGAAGCTACGGCGACTTGCCAAAATGAGAGATACTCTCTCGGCCTATGGAGGTAAAAGTAGCGTGGATATATCGGCAGCCCAGATCGAGCCATTTGTACAGCAGACGCTGCCCGTGTTACGCAAAGCGGGGAAGGTAAGCGTAGATAAGCGGGTCAGAGAACGGATCGCCGAGCCGGAATTGGTGAGTAAAAGCTTTGTTGATCGGGAGGAAGGCAAGCTGTTCGTACGGTTAGAATTTGATTATGAGGGCATTCTCCTGAATCCTTTGGATGAAAAAGGAAAACAACGTGCTGACAGTAAAATGATTTTAATACGAAATATGGACAGTGAGCGTCGGGTACTGCATGTTCTGGAGTCTTCACGTATGCGCAGGAACGGGCTCCGATGGATTGCCACCACCGATGATGAGATCTTTGATGCTCTATATCATGTTCTGCCTGAGCTGGAGGAACTGACCGAGGTATATATTTCCCAATCCGCCCGAGGCATGCGCTATGACCCTGCCAGCAGACCCAAAATCAAAGCGGAGCTGACTAGCGAGCTGGACTGGCTGAACGTGTCTTTTGAACTGGAGGGGATGAATCAACAGGAACTTCGGGACATTATGCTCAGTGTTGTGGAAAAGAAAAAATATATTCGTCTGCGCAGCGGTGCTTTTCTGTCACTGGAGGGCGAGGAATATGCGACTTATGGACGTATGGCCGAGGAACTGAGTGTCAAGCGAAGTGACGTGAAGGGTGGTACGGTCAAACTGCCTGCTCTACAAGCCCTTCAGTTGTCCGACGATATTCAAGGTGCCAGTTCACTTCGGATGGGCAAGCATCTGCGCCGTTTCCTGGAGCGTTTGCGTCATCCCGAGCGGCTGGAATATGATCCACCGGAATCCTTGGCAAATGTGTTGCGAGATTATCAGGTACAGGGTTTTCAGTGGCTTAAGAGCCTGTCTTTCTTCCGTTTTGGCGGGATTTTGGCAGACGATATGGGCTTGGGGAAAACGCTGCAAACGATTGCTTACATCTGTTCCGAATTGGACAGCCACGCAGAGATCGGGAAGCAAACGGACAAGTCGTCCTCGCCTGCCCAGGCTTCCATGCCTGTACTAATTGTTACCCCGGCGTCTCTTACGTATAACTGGGAAAATGAATTCAAGCGCTTTGCTCCCCATGTTCGTGTAGAGGTCGTTGCCGGACAGAAGGGGGAGCGTAGCGGCTTGCTCGCCACGGTAGAAGGAGATCAAGGGCCAGAGGTCATAATTACCTCCTACCCGCTGTTACGACGCGATTTTGAATGGTATGAGAACAAAACGTTCAGCACGCTCATTCTGGATGAAGCCCAGGCGATTAAAAATGCAGGCTCCCTAACCGCTCAATTGGTCAAGCAGCTGTCAGCTCCGCGCCGTTTTGCTTTGACGGGCACACCGATTGAAAACTCATTGGAGGAGTTATGGTCCATCTTTGACGCTGTGTTCCCCGGCCTGTTCTCGGGTCGTAAAAGCTTCAGGGACATTCCGCGTGAGCAGCTTGCACGTATGGTCTCTCCCTTCATTTTGAGACGTCTGAAAGAGGACGTGCTTGAGGAACTGCCGGATAAAATCGAAACTGTACAACGTTCAGAGCTATCCGGAGAGCAAAAGAAGCTCTATGCCGCATACCTGTCTCAACTGCGGGATGACACCATTCAGGACTTGCAAACAAATGGATTTCAAAAAAGCCGTATGAAAATTTTGGCAGGGATTACCCGGCTGCGCCAGTTGTGCTGTCATCCCTCCCTCTTTGTGGAGGATTACCAAGGCTCCTCGGGCAAGATGGAACAGCTGCTGGAGACCGTTGCCGAGGCACGCGCCAGCGGTAGACGTATGCTCGTCTTCTCCCAGTTCACCAGCATGTTGGACATAATCCGTTCCGCACTGGAAAAGGAGGGGGCAGGAGTATTCTATCTGAGCGGTAGCACCCCTGCACGTGACCGTGTAGATATGTGCCGCCGCTTTAACGAAGGAGAGAACGACGTGTTCCTGATTTCCCTCAAGGCAGGTGGAACAGGTCTGAACTTGACCGGAGCCGACACGGTAATCTTGTACGACCTGTGGTGGAACCCCGCCGTCGAGGAACAAGCCGCCGGACGCGCCCACCGCATGGGCCAGAAACGTGTCGTTCAAGTCATCCGTCTCGTCGCCGAAGGCACCATTGAGGAGACTATGCTGGAGCTTCAACAGCGTAAGAAGGACCTTATCAAGGACGTTCTAGATCCGGCCGAAGGCCCATCATCCACACTCACCGAGGAGGACATCCGGGAATTGTTGAGGGTATAGTAGAGGAAGTCCAGTACATGTCGGAAAATATAGCATACACTATTAAAATAGTTCACCTTCTTGCTATAATCATAGACAGTATATCTATCCGTTATATTGAAGACAAAGGAGTTTAACCCATGAAAATCCGTAAAGCAATTATTCCTGCTGCGGGATTAGGAACCCGTTTCCTTCCTGCTACCAAAGCGATGCCTAAAGAAATGCTTCCCATTGTAGACAAACCAACCATTCAATATATTATTGAAGAGGCTGTTGCATCTGGGATTGAAGATATTATTATCGTGACAGGTAAAGGTAAAAGAGCGATTGAGGATCATTTTGATTACTCATTTGAGCTGGAGCATAATCTGGCCGCCAAGGAAAAATGGAATCTGCTCAATGAAGTGCGCAAGCCATCAGAGATGGCAGATATCCACTATATTCGTCAGAAGGAACCTAAAGGGTTGGGACACGCTATTTGGTGTGCACGTAAGTTTATTGGTGACGAACCCTTTGCCGTGCTTTTAGGGGATGATATCGTTGAGTCTGAGAATCCATGTCTCAAACAGATGATGGACGTTTTCGACGAGTATCAGCGTTCTGTTGTAGGAGTAAAACAAGTAGATTGGAACGAGGTTCATCGTTACGGGATTGTTGAGGGTCATGCACTTACCACCAAAATCTCGGAAGCAGAACGTCTGGTAGAAAAGCCGAAAAAGGAAGAAGCAACCTCCAACTTGGCGATCATGGGACGCTATATCTTGACACCTGATATTTTTGATATCCTGGGTCAGCAATCCGCAGGTGTGGGTGGCGAGATACAATTGACGGATGCTATATCCAAATTGAGTGAGATCAATCCGATCCTGGCCTATGAATTTGATGGGAACCGTCATGATGTTGGGGAGAAGTTGGGGTTCATAGAAACAACCATCCATTATGCTCTGCAGCATGATGAGATTAAAGATGAAGTGCTGGCTTATATGAGACAGATTATTGAAGAGATAGATCAACAAAAAAAAGTATCACCGTAATAAGCCCCTCTTCCTCAATATAAAAAAGAGACTGCCAGATGATGTGTTATATCACGGCAGCCTCTTTTTGTGGTGCTCTATTTCTCCGATTTCAACTGAGCGATTTGCTCTTTCTCCTTCGGATCAGCTTTAATCAGCTTGTCGTACAAAGCTTTGTCATCCTGTCCCTGCTTTTGCAGAGCGACGATATAATAGCGAGCCACCTCACGATTCGTAGCATCACTCAAATCGTCCTTCAAGCCGTTTTTGAGGATGTTGGCAGCCTCTGCAGGCTTACCTGACATGAACTCAATTTTGCCAGCACTGAGCGCAATGCTTGGGGTTACTTCAAAAGTACGTGTCAATTGAATTTCAGGTGGAACCGTCTTAATATGAGCTACCCCATCCAGAACCTGCTGGTAAGCAGCAAGACCTGCTTGGAAATATTTCTGCTCCTTGGCCGTGTCCTTCTGCTCACGTGCCTGATCACCAAGAGAATAAGCTTGAGTGATCAACATATTGTACCAGTCATTGTCCCATCTAAAGTTGGAGATGTTATTTTCCAAAATGCTGAGGGCCTGCTCATTCTCACCTTTTATTTGTAAAAGGTTAATTTTGGAGTTATACATGATTTTATTATACGGCTCTGCCTTCAGGCCCGTATTTAGCACCTCTATTGCAGCAGTATAAAATTCCTCTTTTTTCGTTTGCTGATAAACACTCTTGTACAGTGCAGCCAGTCTTATAACCGAATCCGGATGTGTAGGCCGAAGTTCAAGATCTTTATTAATAGCACTTTGAATTTCCTCAAATGATGTGCTGACCGCCATGATCTGTTTGGCAGATGTGGCAGCATTAGCCGATTGCACGAAGCGAAGACCTGTAAATAACACGACGATACTCAGGATACCAATGACTGCACTGTACGTGATCCGAAAACCGGAAGCACTCATGGACAAGCGCTTAAGAGGCTTGCTGTCCATAGCAGCGGCCATACCACCGAGACTCACAAATACCAGTATGCCCATGAACACGTAACTGAGATTAAAGTCCAACAAGCTATGAAGTAGGATCGAGAGTGCCACAATAAGATACAAAAAGTGAGAATCGCGTTCTTCATCATTCTGTCTAATATAGTTACGAATATATTTGTAGAAAATATATAAGATGAATGACATGAAAATTACAAAACCGAGAATGCCAACTTCAACCAGGTACTGCATAAAAAAGTTATGGGCCTGACGGCTGGTATAAGGATAATCTTGGTATTTTTCGTATAAAGTTGCCCAACCACCACCGCCGCTTCCAATAACAGGGTGATCCTTAATCGATTTGGCAGCATCCTGATAGAATACAAGTCGCTCTAGTACACTATGCTGCCGGAAATTGATGTTTTCTAAACGGACCTGGACGTTATCAGGCAGTACGCTGCGCAGGCCGGTTCCAATAAACAGAAAAGCCAGCAAGCCAATCACCACAACCGATCCGACAGGTAGCCACAGGTTGGACAACTTCCGGGAGGTCCAACCTTTGAGGGCATTCTCCAACTTTGGTGCCAGATAACGTTCAACAAGCCACAGTACGACAGCAACAGCAAGGGAGATACCAATAAGTAATCCCCAAGCCTTGGCCGCCTCTCCGCCGTTGTAGGTCTTATTGAGTTGTAATCCCATATTTGTAATTGGAGTCAAGATTGATATTGACGCTACACCAGCAATGGCGCAATGCAAAATCCATATAATCTGGCGTGCAGGTTTAAAGAAAAGCAAGAGCAGCACGAATACGACTGGCAGCATTACCAGACCGCCCCGTGATAAGGTCAGGAATAGCGAGACCAGAATTGGCACCAACATGAAGCCATGAGTAGCCTTGCCATACCATGATTTTGATTTCATCAGACAAAAAACGGCAGCGAATAGGAAAGCCATTAGAAAGGCGGCATATGTATTCGCATATTGAAACACCGATGTCAGCCGGAGCCCATTTGTATCTGTCATGACTGCATTGGTATAACGGTTTTGATAAACATATTGGCTAAACCAACCTACCAGCTTGCCGGTAAGCACCCACTGTCCAAACCAGTTGATAAAGCCAAAGCCGACAATGACATAAGCAACAGTCATAATCAGATTGTGAATAATCTTATTGCCTAACCGATCCTGAAGTAGATAAATTGAGATGATAAACAGAGCGGCATATATGCACTGTACCACCACCATATTCATGGCCAGGTAATGAGAAGCTGCTGAAGTTAGTGAAAGCACATAAGTCAGGGGAAGCAGCAGTACCAATACAGCCAGCCAATCCCTTTGCTCTTCCAGCTTGAATTTCTTATAATAAGATACGATTGCCAAGATCAATAGAATCGAGGCGATGATGACAGCCCAATAGAGTGGCTTCTCAAAATCAAGCATTTGCCCATTAAAAAGTGCAGCCTGGAAGGGGGCCCAAGCTAAAAACAGAATGATGCCAACAATTAACACCCAAAACATAGCCGGCCTTTTATCGTCACGGGTCGACGTTTTGGCCTGTTTCCCGTATACTGGATTCGACAAGGTTTACAATCTCCTTTTCTTGTAGATACGTCAATATTTTAGCATAATGACGCGATGGAACCAACTAGCAGTATATCAAGGGGATATTCGGTTGTTTAGTTAAAAACTTAATTATAGGAAGAAGAGATATTGAGTATGTATTTAAGAACAACACTAAAAAGTATTTTTCACCATAAATATCTTATTAAAAATTTTATGGTTAAGGATCTAAAAAATCGCTATCAAGGTTCCATGATGGGTTTCCTGTGGTCAATCATCCACCCGTTGACAACTCTTGCAGTCTACTCACTAGTCTTCTCATGGATGTTAAAGATGAGAGTGGGTATGGAATTAGGAACCAATAACTTTACACTTTGGATGTTCGCAGGGTTACTCCCATGGATTTTCTTTTCAGAAACTCTTAGCCGCGCTACCTCAGTTGTGCTTGATAATAGTAACTTAATTAAGAAAACAGTATTTCCTTCTGAAATTTTGCCGATTTCTTTGTTGCTTTCTAACGCGGTGAATTTTCTAATCGGTTTTCTAATATTAATTTGCGGTATGTTTTTCTTAGGTCAACATGTCTCGGGCCTTTCGTTACTGTATGTATTGGTATATATATTCCCTTTGGTGTTGTTTACTCTTGGATTCTGCTGGTTATGTGCCAGTTTAAATGTTTTCTTTAGAGATTTGGGACAGATCGTAAGTGTAGTTTTAAATATTGTTTTTTATGCTAGCGCAATTATATATCCTATACATGTTGTACCACAAAAATTCCAAGGTTGGTTTTTCTGGAATCCGTTAATACATGTTGTACAAGGAATAAGAGATGCTTTGTTTAAATTACAGTTCATTGAGGACGGTGAACTTATTTATCTTTATACATTTTCAATTATAGTGTTTTGTTTGGGGCAATATATATTCCAAAAATCGAAAAAAGGATTTGTTGATGTACTATGATGAAAAACGACTTGGCAATAGAAATTGGAAATATAACGAAGACATATAAAGTATACAATAAGCCTTATCATAAATTGCTTGAGATCTTCAATTTAGGAAAAAAAAATACTGAAATAAACGCTTTGAAAGGAATCTCTTTTAAAGTGGAAAAAGGAAAAACATGCGGTATAGTTGGTCCTAATGGTTCCGGAAAAAGTACACTTCTTCAGATCCTCACAGGAATTCTGCAGCCTACATCTGGATTTTTTAACGTTAAAGGCAGAATATCTGCACTTCTAGAGCTTGGTGCGGGGTTTAATCCGGATTATACTGGGAGAGAAAATATATTTTTATATGCTTCCATACTAGGAGTAGAGAAGAAAGAAATTGAAATGAAAATAGATGAAATTATTGAATTTGCTCAAATTGGTGACTTTATTGATAGATCAGTTAAAACATACAGCAGTGGTATGTATGTGAGATTGGCATTTGCGGTTGCCATCAATGTGGACCCTGATATTCTAATTGTTGATGAGGCGCTCGCAGTAGGAGATGAGAGTTTTCAAAGAAAATGCTTTAGAAAGTTCGAGGAACTAAAAGAAAAGGGCGTCACTATATTGTTCGTAACTCACAGTTTGGGACTAGTTAAACAATTTTGTGATGAAGCGGTTCTAATTTATAAAGGGGAACTTATCGAGCAGGGACACCCGAATCATGTCATAAATGTATACACTAAGCTAATTGCTGAGATGGAAAATGGAGTGAGAGGCACTAAGCCAGCAGAAAAAGGTAAAGATATCCCTATTTTGGGTGAATCAAAATTGTTGGATAGCGAACAAGTTCCTTCAGAGTATAGATACGGCAATGGGGAAGGGAAGATTATATCCTTTAGGTTAGATGGCGAAGACGGGAATAAATCGAGAATATACAGGCATGGGGAAAAAATAACAATCTCCCTTAAACTCCAGTATTACAAGGATACTTATTCTTCTCTTGCTGCCTATACGATTAAAACTGTTTCAGGGGTCGAAATAACCGGAACGAATACCAGTTTTGAGGGTTTAGATTTAAAAAATTATAAGAAAAATGATATTTTAAATGTCGTCTTTACTCAAAATACAATATTAAATGCAGGAGATTATGTAGTATCTTTGGGATTTATTGAATTAGTTGATGATAACATCGTAGTAATGGACAGAAGATATGATGTTTTAACTTTTAAAGTCGCAGAAACCAAAAAAGCAGCCGGCCTTGTAGATCCTAAAGTTGAAATACACGTAAGAAAAGTAATGAATAACTTAACTTTAGAGAGCTCGGAGTGATCTTATGAATGATTTATTCAAACAAATCTATCCTATACATGAAGGGATTTACTTATGTTCTGAAAGCGGCCACTATTATTCTGATTTGGATAATAAGCGGATGAGTAAACTAGTTGCTGAATGTATCTCTAAAGGGTGGAGAACGGCTGTTAAAGAGAATTTTTATGATAATCCATTTCTATTTAACATCATTACGGATGAATCCAGAGCAGACTGGCAGTATCTATTGCCATTGACAGAAGATTCAGTTGCATTGGACATTGGTGCGGGATGGGGGACTATTTCAGTCCCGCTTGCACGTAATATTAAACATGTTGTTTCATTGGATGGAACCTTGGACCGTCTTCAATTTCTGTCTACCAGAGCAAAGCAAGAAAATATAGAAAATATTACGGTTATTCACGCAGACATATTTAAGCATCCTTTTAAAAAGGAGAGTTTTGACTTAGTTTCCTTTAATGGAGTTTTAGAGTGGGTTGGACTTAATGATCTGGGACAGAACCCACAAGAAAGACAGAAAGAGGCTTTAAGAATAGCCTACAGTTTACTCAAACCTGGAGGCTATCTATACATTGGGATTGAAAACGCTCTAGGGCTAAAATATTTGCTTGGCGAACCTGACGATCATACAGGCATTAAATACATTAGTTATTTGAGCAGAGAAGAAGCCAACGAAATGAATTTAAAGTGGAATAAAAATGAATATAGCACCTATACGTACACAAAACAGGGCTATCAGCAACTGTTGGAGGTTTCAGGCTTCAGTAACATTGACTTTTTTTATCCGCATCCAGATTACAAAAGAATTGAATTTTTGTACAATCTGTCCGAAAAAAACGTATCGAGCTATTTAGTCGAATTTTTACGTTACACAAAATCCAGCTCTTCAATTAGTGAACGGGTAAATGATTTGGAGAAGTTTCTAATCGAATATGAACAGTTAAGTCCATTTCCTGCTTCTTATAGTATCTTTGCTCGTAAGGAGGAGAACTAATGATACCTCAGATTAAAAATTATCTAGAAACAAATTGGAATCAATTCTTTGAGGTTAAACCCTCTAATCTCCAATTTCTTTTATTATCTAATCCTCAAGGGAAAAAGATCACTCATGGAAAATGCACAATACTTATTTTTAAAAACTACGAAACCAATCCTACCCTAGTCGCTAAATTTTTAAGGGATAGTAAGGGACGCCAGGAGAAGATCGTTGGAGAATATAAGATTCTTGATAAAATTAGTGGTTGGGGTCGTGCTCCTCAACCTTTTGATTTGTTAAGAATAAACAATCGGTATGTCTCATTTGAAGAATTTAAGCCAGGCATTTCCCTTAAGTCGAGATTGCAAAGGACGGTCAATAAACTATCTTTAAGAGCCTTGGACGATGTTATTGCCCAGATTCGCTCAGATTTTCGTAACACCGGAATATTATTGAACGACTTTGGAAGCATAGAGATGCCGATTCTAGAAGTGGATGAGAACAGTAACTATGCACACAGAGCACTAGAAAACTATAATGCTTTAACTTCTTTATTAGGTTTATCCGATATCAATCTTAAAGAATTAAATAAGATAGTTGAGGATTACAAGGAAATCAATCAGCCAACAAAAATGGTACATTTTGATTTAACCCCATCAAATATTTTAATAGATGAGGGGGAACTTAAACTCATTGATTTTGAATTCAGTACTCCGTCTAAAAGCTATTTTCTAGATCCGTTTAGATTTAGTTTTTATTATTTTTATTTACTATATGAATTAAATTTGTTCCGTGGTCTTTCATGTGAAGCGAGCTTTTATCATTTTTTTGTGGAAAATGAAATCACACAAAGAATAGTTCATGAGTTTTTTGAGGCCACCATTGAAGGGTATAAGCAAGAATCGCTTTTTAATTACATGTCTCTGTTTTTGTTGAGTAATTTACAACTTCAAATAGATGAAACTGATTTTATTAATGATGACTTTGTTGTGCAAAGTAATAATCTATTGACTATCTCGCTGGATATTCTCCAGAATAATGAAGTTAATTTGTCTGTTTATGAGAGTAAAGTAGTTGAAATGACTGATGAAGAGGTTAGAATTGAGTATGGAAAATGCCAAAAAGTAATCGCGAATTACGAAGCCGCAATTCAGGAAAAAGATCAACAACTGACACAAAACCTCGAATATATAGAGCATTGTCATAAGGTGGTAGCCGAGAAAGACAAGGAACTATTGAAAAATACTGAATATATTAAGCATTGTCATGCTACAATTACTGAAAAAGATGGGCAATTAGAGGAGAATAATCGATATATCTCCTTGTGCCATGATTCAATAAAAGAAAAAGATGAGCATTTAGCGGTTTTACAAGAGGATATCTCACAAAAAGAACAAACACTTGCAGACTTGAAAGCGCAGTTGGTGCAGCATGAACAGCTTATTGCGAGCTTGCAAGAAAAACTAAATCAGAATCCTATAGTTAGAGCTTTTCAAGAATTCAGAAAAAGGTGAGAATTAAAAATGGAAGTGCGATCCTGTGATATTATCATTCCCGTGTATAATGCACCAGAAGAGCTAGAAGAATGTGTACAGTCATTATTCCGTTATACTAATTTAAAAGAAAATAGAGTTGTAATTATTAATGACTGTAGTCCAGATCCTAAGGTGAATGAATATCTTGATACCTTAGATAAACAGGAAGGTTTAATTATCCTGCAAAATGAAGAAAATCTAGGTTTTGTAGGTACGGTTAACAGAGGTATGTCCTTCTCACAGGAGGATGTAGTACTGTTGAATAGTGATACGGTCGTTACCGCTGGATGGTTGGAAAAGATAAAAGAGGTGGCATATTCAGATAAATCTATTGCAACAGTTACACCGCTAACAAACAATGGAAGTATTTGCTCTGTTCCAAAGTTTTTAGAGGATAACTCAATTCCAGAGGGTTATACAGTTGAAAGTTTTGCACATTTTATTGAGAATATCTCTCTAAAAGAATATCCTGAAATACCTACAGCGGTTGGTTTTTGCATGTATATCAAAAGAGTGATCATCGATGAAGTCGGATTGTTTGATCAGGAAACATTTGGAAAGGGATACGCAGAAGAAAATGATTTTTGTTGCAGAGTAATTGAGCATGGTTATAAAAATGTTCTTGATGATCACACATTTATATACCATAAAGGCTCTATGTCTTTTAAAGGCGACAAACTGGCCTTACTAAACAAAAATTTAAAAACTTTAAATGCCAGATATCCTTATTACGATAAAAATGTTCATGATTTTATTGTTAAAAATCCATTGAAACGTATACATGAGAATGTAAACATTAGATTACCACATTATGTTGATTCTTACAAAACCCGCGGCAATATACTTTATGTTCTTCACAATTTCTTTGACGAGAGCTATACTCAGCCAATTGGTGGGACAGAGTATCATGTTAAGGATATTGTTTCGGAGTTAGAGGATTATTACGCTTTTGTATTAGTGACGAATGGAAATGAGTTGGTGCTAAAGCAGTATCTTAAGGGTGATTTTATTGCAAAGTATCATTTTCCTTTACGTGATTCTATCTCTATACAACATTTTCATCATCAAGAATATAGTGAAATTGTAGAAAAAATTTTGGGGACGTTTGAGATTAGCCTTGTGCATATACACCATTTGATCAGGCATTCTTTTGATATCCCTCATATTGCTCATAAATTTAATATACCAGTAATTTTTACTTTGCATGATTACTATTTATTCAGTCCTAAGGTGAATTTGTTAGATGAGAATAATAAGTACATTCTAGAGAGTGGAAATGAAGAAGACAAATTCAATTCTTCCTTAAGAGTTGCTTATGGATTTCATACTCCATTTATAAAGAAATGGAGAGAAAAAGTTGAAGAGATGATTAGTAAAGTAGACCAATTTATTACACCTTGTGATTTTTCAAAAGATTTATTTATAAAGTACTTTCCTTCATTAGAAAGCAGAATTTCTGCTATTGAACATGGAGTCACTATTGAGAATAATTTAACAGGTTCTGAAATTTCATATGAGAAATCAGATAAAAAAGAAAATAAAAAATGGAATGTTGGATTTTTAGGAGGGCTTGCACCTAATAAAGGTAGTGATTTGATTTATAAATTAATCACGAAATACCCCAGAAAAAATATTATATGGCATTTAATTGGTGGTTTAGGTGATCAGCGACTAAATATGTTAAGTCTAGATAATGTTTATAAACACGGAGAATATAAAAGACATGAGTTAAGCAATGTCCTTAAAGACAAAGAACTTGATTTAGTATGCCTTTTATCTCCGTGGCCAGAAACCTTTTCTTATACACTTTCAGAAGCCTGGCTTCATAATATACCAGTTTTGGTTACACCAATGGGAGCTTTAAAAGAACGAGTTGAGCATGTTAAGGGAGGATGGATCACACCTTCCGTTAATATTCAAGCGATAATAGAGAAGCTTGATGAAATTATTAGTGGTGATGTATATGAATGGAATAACATAAAAGATAACATTGAAAAACATAAATTTAAAACAAAACAAGAAATGGTGCAACAGTATGTTGACTTATATAATGAAATTTCTTTTGCAGGTGCTGAAGTGAGGGAAAGAGTTTCATTTAAAAACAAAGATGTATTGACTTCGTTGAGGTATTACCTCCCAGTGGACGAAGGAAAATCATTTAATGAATATTTCAATCAGATTGATGAACTTGAACAACAAATAAAAGCTATGAAAAACTCCATAGGATGGAAGGTTCTTGAGAGATTAAGAGTCAAAGAAAAATGGGTTTTGAAGCTTGGAAAGAAAATGATTTATGTTTTATTAAAATTTAAAAAATAAGATAATATTACTCTTTCTCTTAAGTAAATCGGAGAAAGAGTAATTCTTTGTAAAAGACTGATTTCTCAAAATGATAACACGTCTTTGTGATAGAGAAAGGAGAATAGATAATTGGAGAAGTTAAAGGAGAATGAATCTAAAGCTATATATATTATTTTTATTATTCTGGGAGCCGTATGTATTTTTTTGTATTGGAATTTTCTCTCTTTCTCTAAATTGTATGTATATACTGATTCTGGAGCTGATACTATAAATAGCTATTGGCCAATGTTAAGTAATCTAATGTATACATTGAAGCAAGGAGAACTTCCATTTTGGTCTTTTAATATGGGGATGGGAATGGATATGTATACATCCAATATTTTTATTGGAGATCCTTTAAACTATCTACTCTTGTTTATAAATGTTGATAATTTTGCATATGGTTTTGGATACTTGGCAATAATCAAAATATTAATTTCTGCTGTGATATTTTATAAATTGATTTTGCGTTTTAATATTAGTTTCTTTTCCTCTATTATAGGTACAATTTTATTCGGGCTAAATGGGTATATGATTTTATGGGGGCAACATTATCAATTTGCCAGTGTGATGATATATTTTCCATTATTGATTTTATCGTTCGAAAGACTATTAGTTAACAATTATAAAAAAATGTTTATATTCTCTGTTTTTTTGATTGCGATTTTTTCTTATTATTTCCTTTTTATAATGTCTATATTTTTACTGATTTATGCTACTTTACGTTATTTAACTCTTTCAAATAAAACTTGGAAGGGCTATTTTGTATTAGCCTTCAAAACAATATTATATTATTTAATTGGAATTATGCTCGGAGGATTCATCTTAATACCTACGATAAAATATGTTTTATTAAGTCCAAGAGTCAATGGAGGAACTCTACCTTCTATTTTTGATTCTTTGACTTATTACTTATCCGCATACTTTCGTTTGTTCTCAAATAATACTTTAGGTATTGGTAGTGAATTTTTAGGAGTAATATTTTATTATGATGCCCCCATCTTATATTCAAGTATAGCTTGCTTATTACTGGTGCCTCAGTTTCTTTCTCTTTATCCGAAAAAGTATTCAGTACCTGTAATAATTTTGTATGGAATCATAATTATTTTCTTGGTATTTCCATTTTTCTCTGCTATGTTAAATGCTTTCAGTAAGGTGTATTACCGTTGGACATTTGTCATCGTATTTTTTAATATATTTTTTTCTGTTTTTGCTTTTGATAAAATCATAGAAAAAGGCCGCCTAAACATCAAATTGTTGTATTCATCTTTTATAGTATTATTGTTACTCGGTTTGTTAGCGTATAACTTTTCGATTAACATAATGAAGTGGAATTTAAGTGGGACTCCTAACTATTTTATAATAATCAGTTTGTTGTTCTTGTTAGTTTATACCATACTGTTATCATTCGTTAATAAAACGCAGAAACTTGCCTATATTAAATTTTCTTTTGCTATATTACTCATTGCTGAATTATTGATCAATTCGTATAGTACTATAAATAACAGACCAACTGTGGGTTCCAATTCCATTCAAAATAATCAGGGATATTTCGATTGGACCAAGAGGGTAATAGAAAACATCAAAGTAAATGATAATTCATTTTATAGAATAAAAAAAGCATATTCTTCAGTACATTTAAATGATGCTTTAATACAGCAATATAATGGTTTTAATAGTTATAATTCTTTGAATTCACCCTCATATATAAATTTCTTACAAAAAATGGATATTAACTTAGGAATGGGGACTCTTTTGATTAATGGTTTAAACAATAGACTATACCTAGAGAATTTGTTTAGTCAAAAGTATTATTTAACTAAAGATGATAATACTACTATACCATTTGGTTATAGGTTCAAGAAAAGAATACACGATATACAGGTGTATGAGAACGAATACTGGTTACCTTTGGGAATCACCTATGATAATTTCGTAACAACGGAAGAGTTTATGAAATTAAATAATTTTCAACGAGATTTGGTTATGCTACGGGGGGCAGTTATTGAGCCAAATAATGTGTTGTCAAAGAATATGGTACATCTAGATAGGCGAAATATCCAGCAAACACAAACAACAGAAAAGAAATTACAAACTGCTCTGAAAGGAAGTAGTAATCTAAAAGTTTATGAAAACAAATTTCCTAAACTTTTAAATATTGAAGCTACTAATACGGATCCTAATATAATTATGAGTTTAAAACAGAGCCATTCTGGTTTTTTTAGAATTAAATTCGATGTTTCTTCCAATCAGTCTACTGAAGGACAAATTTTTTGGAGCAAGACTACTCAATTCAATGAGGCAAGTTCAAAAAAATTTAATTTAAAACCTGGTGATAAAACTTATGCAATAGACTTGGGATTTATTCCAAATATATCAAATATTCGGCTAGATATATCTAATAGCCCGGGAAATTATACAATTAAATCATTTTCGGTATACAAAAAAGATATTGATCCTAACTACACAGACTATATAAATGTTTTGAAAAAAGATTCTATGAAAGTAGAGACCTTAACCAATAATCGGATAATAGGAAATATTAATTTAAATAAAAATAAATTGCTGTTCTTATCTATACCTTATGATGAGGGATGGAATATCAAAATAGATGGAACGGCATCCCAATTATTTAAAGTTAATTTAGGGTTTATAGGTATAGAAGTTCCAGCAGGAAGTCATAAAATAGAAATGTCATATGTCCCTCCAGGATTATATACAGGAGTAATTATTTCTTGTTTTGGGCTAATGATATTGATAGGCTTAGTTAGCTTTAGTTTTATAAAAAGATTCAGAGTTCAAACAAGTTAAATTACTTATTTAAGGAGATTAATTATAATGCTTGAATTAACAAGGGCCTTTTCAGAATTGAAAAATGAATATAATTCATTAATTTTTTATTTAAAAAATAATAAGCTAATGTGTTTAGTTTTAATATTCTTTTCTTTGCTTGCATATGGATTTCCACTTACTCACTACACACTATCTATAGATGAAGAAAAAGCAATGTTTAGAGGAGATAGAAACATCTCGATTTGGAGTGATCAAGGTCGCTATGGAATCTCCCTTATCAAACTATTATTACATTACCAACAAGGAAATTCTGTAACAAACACATATTTAGCAGTCGTTTTACTAATTGTTACAGCTATACTTTGGTCATATATGTTTAGTGAACTAAAAATAAAAGAAAGCTATAAAAAACAAAATTTAACAGGAGTTATAGTTTCTTTACTGTTCGTTACTTTTCCTTCTTATGCTGAAAATATTGGCTTCTCTATGATGAGTATAGAGTTAGGAATTGGATGGATAATGATTTCAATCGCTACTTTATTAACTACAAGATGGGTAATCTTTCACGCCAATAATTATTATGTAATTATATCCATATTTCTTGTTGTATTTGCAACTTCTATTTACCAATCTTTTATACCAGTAATCATATGTGGCGTACTATTAATCACTCTAATTCACTTGAATTCATTGTATATTCAAAAAATCAACATATCATTGTTACAGTCTATAAAAATGTTAATAAAATACGGAATAATACTTTTGATTAGCTTAGTGATTTATAAAAT
This sequence comes from Paenibacillus maysiensis, assembly GCF_000520815.1. Classification (GTDB taxonomy): domain Bacteria; phylum Bacillota; class Bacilli; order Paenibacillales; family Paenibacillaceae; genus Paenibacillus; species Paenibacillus maysiensis. Next base: position 82,816 of record NZ_ASRY01000197.1, read on the forward strand.
TATTGATAAAATTGTAGGTGCATTCATACCGCCATCAGCCTATATTTCTAATTTTTTTCTCTGGGGAAAACAGGATTCAGGAGTGATTCTAAGAGAACTGATTCATCATTTTGAGCAACTTATCTTTGGAAAGGTGATATATGGGAGTGCAATTATACTTCCAAGCATGCTGATCATATTCTTGATAATAGTGATCTATTTTATAAGAGTAATAATGAATAAAGCTTTAAGAAATACAGGTCTATCTATGCTTCTTTTTTCTTTAATATTTGTAACGTGTCCATTTCTAATGTCTTTACTACTTGGGTATCCACTCCAGATTAGAGTTAATATTGTCTTACCTTTATTTATTGCAAGTGTTTGGTTGTTACTTTATGTAACTATATCAAATAGAATTTTTGGTAAATTTATTATTATTTGCGTAATATATTTGAGTTTCTACCAATCTATTTCTGTTTCACAACTTTTCTTTGGTGATTACAACAGATATCAGGAAGATGTTAAACTAGCAAATCAAATTGGTGGCCGCATCCAAGATCTGAATTTAGGTGATTTTCCTTTAGAACCTGTAGTTTATGTGGGAAGTCATAAGCATCCCACTAGAAAAGATATAATAAAACAAGAAGTTCTGGGATATTCTTTTTTTGAATGGGATGATGGTAATCAAGTTAGAATATCTAATTTTATGCGCTCTTTAGGATATGATTATAAATTTCCAACTGATCAAGAGATTGAAACAGCATTAAAAGAATCAATAAAAATGCCTACCTGGCCTGATCGTGAATCAATTGCTTTGATGAAAGGACTGATCATAGTTAACTTGTCTGAAGATATGGATAATTATAAGATTACTGTGTTCCAAGATGAGAAAGAAATTACGTTCAATTCAACAATTTATAGGATGGATTTTCAAAAAACTAAGTTAGAAAGCTCACCAACCTTGACATATAAATTTATTAATTCTAGCCTTTCTCTTAATTCTCAAGAAATCGATCCTCTTATATCATTATCATTAGATCATGCTTATAATGGAGATACGTTCAAATATATATTAATTAAACTTGAATCTAACGTTGAAGGGGACATGCAAGTTTATTTGAGAACAAAAGATGGTGAATACTCTGAAAAACTTAGCACTTTTATGCATTTAAATAAAGGAGATAATTCAGTTTATCTTAAATTGCCAAATGTAATGAACTCTTTAAATTCTTTAAGGTTGGATCCACCTAACAACTCTGTAATCAATTTAAAAACAATTGAATTAGTTAACTGATTCATTTGTTAATTAATATTTTTCTATCTAGAAAATAATGAAATTGTATAATTGAGTTCTCGGAAATCTGCTAATATTCAATGAATGGAGGATATTATGGGGAATAATTTATCTATACAAAATGAGAGTGTAGTCATAAATACAATTGAACTAGGTGATGAAAGAGGAGCTTTAACTGTAATCGAATCTATGAAAACAATACCTTTTGAAACAAAGCGTGTTTTTTATATTTATGAAACTGCTCCTGGTGTACGTAGGGGATTCCATGCTCATTATCGCACCAGGCAAGCACTAATAAGTGTATCCGGTAATTGTAAAATTCATTTAGACAATACCAAGCGCACATTAGAAGTGTTATTAGATTCGCCAACTAAAGTGCTGCTTTTAGAACCTAATGACTGGCATGAAATGTATGATTTCTCACCTGATTGTGTTTTGCTAGTGTTAGCTTCAGAGCTATACCAGGCAGATGATTACATTAGGGATTATGACACATTTATTGAGGTGTATAAATCATGAAAAAATATTTTGCACATCCCCATGCAATTGTAGAATCAGATAATATAGGGGAAAAAACTAGAATATGGGCTTTTTCTCATATATTACCAGGAGCTGTGATTGGTCGAAATTGTAACGTTAATGATCATACTTTTATTGAAAATGATGTTACACTTGGAGATAATGTAACAGTTAAATCGGGTGTTTATATTTGGGACGGCATAACTATTGAAGATAATGTTTTTTTAGGTCCTAATGTAACTTTTACTAATGATCTAAAGCCTAGATCAAAGCAGTATCCAGACAAATTTTTAAAAACTAAGGTTAGAGAATGGGCTTCAATTGGTGCAAATTCTACTATAGTAGCGGGACATACAATTGGCAAATATGCTATGATTGGAGCTGGATCTGTAGTTACTAAAGATGTTCCTAATAATACTTTATGGTACGGTAATCCTGCTAGATTTCGCGCTTATATTTGTAATTGTGGGGAAAAATTAGATCGACAATTACTTTGCCCGAAATGTAGAAAAAGCTATTTATTGGTTAATGGACTTATTCAAGGAGAATAATATTTTACAAAGAGACAGGTGTAAAAATGATTCAATTTCTAGATTTGAAAAAAATTAATTTGCGTCATGAAAAGGCGATTCAAGAAAGTGTTAGCCAAGTTTTAAACTCAGGATGGTATATTCTTGGGGAACAAGTGAAAGATTTCGAACAGGAATTTTCTCGATATTGCGGCACCCAATATTGTCTTGGTGTTGCTAATGGTTTAGATGCTCTAGAATTAATTATTCGTGCTTATGATATTGGTCCTGGAGATGAAGTAATTGTACCTTCAAACACGTACATTGCCTCTATTTTGTCTATTTCTTCTAACGGATCTGTTCCTGTATTGGTAGAACCTGATGCCCGAACGTATAACTTAGACCCTGCCAAAATTGAAGAAAAAATAACTCCAAATACTAGAGCTATTATGGTGGTCCATCTCTATGGACAGGTTTGTAATATGAAACCGATCCTCCAACTAGCTGCGAAATACAATTTGAAAGTCATTGAAGATTGCGCACAATCACACGGTGCTATATATGATCATAAGAAAGCTGGTAACTTGGGGGATGCAGCAGCATTTAGCTTCTATCCAGGTAAAAATCTTGGTGCTTTAGGAGATGCCGGTGCTATAACTACCAACGATGAGAGTCTGTACCAAAAACTATTTGCACTTAGGAATTACGGATCTCATAGAAAATATGAAAATTTATATAAAGGTTATAATAGCAGGCTTGATGAGCTTCAGGCTCCTATATTAAAAGAAAAGCTTAAATATTTGGATGAAGATAACAATTATCGCCGTAATATTGCAGAATATTACATGAATTCTATTAAAAATCCGCATATTAAGCTTCCTTATGTAGAAGGGAAACCTGAATCCCATGTTTGGCATGTATTTGTTGTGCAGGTAGAAGATCGGTCGTATTTTATGAAATATATGAGTGATAATGAAATTCAAACTATTATACATTATCCAATCCCCCCTCATAAACAAAAAGCATATAGTGAGTGGGAGGATCAAGTTTATCCTATATCAGAACAAATTCACAAGCATATTGTGAGTATTCCTATAAGCCCTGTCATGCCACAAGAAGAAGTAACCAAAGTGGTGGAGGTTATTAATGAATATAGACCGTACTAAATTTTCTATTGTAGTGCCTATCTATTTTAATGAATTAAATATTCCTCACACTATTCCTAGGTTGCTAAAATTACAGGAATTATTATTAGAGTTTGAATTGGAGTTTATTTTTGTTGATGATGGTTCCAAAGATGATTCTTTGAGGTTATTATTGGAGGCTAGAGAAAAAGATCCAAGAATAAAAGTAATTAAACTGAGTAGGAATTTCGGCTCAATGTCTGCCATACAAGCTGGTTTGAACTATGCTTCGGGGGACTGCGTAGGTATTATTGCAGCAGACTTGCAGGATCCGCCAGAGCTGTTCAAAGAAATGATTAAGCATTGGAAATTTGGCAAAAAAGTGGTTTTGGCAACTAGGGAAGATAGAGAGGAATCTTTCTCGCAAAAGTTCTTCTCCAATACGTACTATTATCTGTTGGAAAAATTGGCTTTAAAAGACTATCCTAAAGGTGGCTTTGATTTTTTACTGATTGATAAACAAGTGGTACGTGAAGTTTTACACATAAAAGAGAAAAATACTAATGTTATGAGTCTGATCTACTGGCTTGGTCATGAGAGGGAAATGGTTTCTTATGTGAGACGAGAAAGAAAATTGGGAGCGTCTAAATGGACGTTATCTAAAAAGGTTAAGTTATTTGTTGATTCATTTGTTAGCTTCTCATATGCACCTATTCGTTTTATGTCAGCAATAGGTTTTGTAACTGCTGTTTTAAGTTTTTTATATGGTGTTTTTATAATTATAAACGCGCTTGTGGGATTGATCGAACTTCAAGGTTGGACTACAATTATTGCACTGATTACATTTTTATTAGGTATCATTATGATTATGCTCGGTATAATTGGAGAGTACCTATGGAGGATTCTTGATGAGAGTAGAGAGCGCCCTGCATATATTGTGGATGAAACTTACGAATAAAGAGTTTCTTAAATTTCTAATTAGCGGGGGATTAAATACACTGGCAACCTATGGTATTTATTTAGCTCTTATTGACTTCGTTGATTATAAGATTTCTTATAGCATTTCATATGTGTGCGGAATAGTTATATCATTTTTTTTAAATGCTTTGTTTGTTTTTAAACAAAAGGTTTCTTTAAGGAGCTTTATCAAATATCCAATTGTATATATTGTACAGTATTTGATTAACTTGTTAATGCTATTTGCCTTGGTTAAAATTTTTCACATACCAGAAATTTTTGTTCCGTTAATAGTTACTATTGTTACCATTCCAATTACTTTTGTTTTATCGAAATTAATTATTAGAACGAATTAATGGAGGTTTTATTATGAAAGGGATAATTCTCGCGGGAGGTACAGGCTCACGTCTATACCCCTTAACCAAAGTGACAAATAAGCATTTATTACCAGTTGGTAAATATCCAATGATTTTTCATTCTGTATATAAGCTTAAGCAAGCAGACATTCAAGATATCCTTATTGTTACAGGTAAAGATCATATGGGTGATGTTGTTAACCTTCTCGGCAGTGGTCGTGAGATGGGCGTAACATTCACTTATAAAGTTCAAGATGAGGCAGGCGGGATCGCACAAGCTCTTGATCTGGCTGAACAATTTGTAAGTGATGATCAAATGGTTGTTATTTTGGGTGATAATGTATTTGAAGATGACATTGCGCCTTTTGTAGACAATTTCCGCAATCAAATTACGGGTGCGAAAATTCTTCTTCAGCAGGTACAAGATCCACATCGTTTTGGGGTTGCCGAGCTTCAGGGGGAACGAATTGTGTCTATTGAAGAAAAACCTAAAGATCCAAAAAGCAACTATGCTGTAACAGGTATTTATATGTTCGATCACAGTGTGTTTGAAATTGTAAAAACACTTAAACCTTCAACTCGTGGAGAACTTGAGATCACTGATGTTAATAATGCATATATTGCTAAGGGAACCTTGACGTATGACGTTCTTCAAGGATGGTGGACGGATGCAGGAACTCACCCATCACTTGCACGAGCTAATGAATTGGCTAAGGATATTGTATTTGGCGAAGAATTTGGGAAATTAAAGCTCTAGATAAAAGGGAGGATACGGACTTATGAAGGTGATCCCTTTGAAACTGGAAGGTGCAAAAATTATTGAACCCGTGATCCATGGTGATCATCGTGGTTATTTTATGGAGAGCTACAATGAGCAGATTATGAAAGAAAACGGTATTAATCATGCTTTCATTCAGGATAATGAATCATTATCTGTAGAGACCGGAGTTATTCGTGGCCTGCATTACCAGCTTGACCCTAAAGCACAAACAAAACTCATTCGTGTGATTTCTGGAGCCATCTATGATGTTATTCTGGATATTCGTAAAAGCTCCCCGACATTCGGTCAATGGGTTGGGGTGATTTTGAGTGAACACAATAAGCGTCAATTACTGATCCCTAAAGGTTTTGCTCATGGATTCTGTACGCTTGTGCCTAATACCCAGGTGTTTTATAAAGTTGACGAGTATTTTTCACCTGAAAATGATCGTGGTATTCTTTGGAATGACCCTGCACTGGGGATTGATTGGCCCACTTCCCATGCAATCCTTTCGGAAAAGGACCAGAAGCAACCAGCGCTGGCTGATGCGGATATTAATTTCGAATAAATGACGGGATTGGTCTTTGTACCATGCATCTAGCTGTAAAATAATTGAACAATGTTTTTTCTTTATTAGCTCAAAAGCATATGTTATATGTATTAAAGCACGTTTTAGGAGGACTGTATGAAACTTCTTGTCACCGGCGGTGCCGGATTTATTGGCAGTAACTTTGTGTTGTATATGCTGGAGCAGCATCCAGATTACGAAATTGTGAATGTGGATGCGCTCACGTATGCAGGCAATCTGGAAAATTTGAAATCCATTGAAAATCACCCTAAACATACCTTTGTCAAAGCGGATATTACCGATGCACAATCGATCGATCAGCTGATGCAGCAGGGAATTGATGTGGTGGTTAATTTTGCAGCGGAGTCGCATGTGGATCGGAGTATTCTGGAGCCGGAAGTGTTTGTGAAAACAAACGTATTGGGTACACAGGTGCTACTGGACGCAGCCAAGAAATATAATGTGACCAAGTTTGTGCAGGTATCGACAGATGAGGTGTACGGTTCTTTGGGGGAAACAGGGTTGTTTACGGAGGAAACTCCGCTGCAGCCTAATAGCCCTTACTCTGCTTCCAAGGCAGGCGGGGATTTGTTGGTGCGTGCATACCATGAAACCTTTGGTCTACCAGTGAATATCACACGTTGTTCCAACAACTATGGCCCATACCAGTTTCCGGAAAAGCTGATTCCGCTGATGATCTCACGTGCGTTGAGCGACCAACAGTTACCAGTCTACGGGGATGGCTTGAACATCCGCGATTGGTTGTACGTAGAGGATCATTGCAGTGCAATTGATCTGGTCATTCATCAGGGTAAGCTTGGTGAGGTATACAATATTGGTGGAAATAACGAGCGGACCAATGTACACATTGTCAAAAAGGTATTGGAGGAGCTGGGCAAGCCAGAATCTCTGATTTCGTATGTACAGGATCGTCCGGGCCATGACCGTCGGTATGGTATTGACCCGACCAAAACCATGAATGAGCTGGGTTGGAAGCCAAAACACTCTTTTGAAACGGGTATTAAAGAAACCATTCGTTGGTATTTGGATAACAAAGAATGGTGGACTCGCATCCAATCCGGCGAATATCAACAATATTATGCTAAGCAGTATGGTGCCCGTCTGGGGGATGCGTAAGGTGAAGGTACTGGTTACTGGAGCATCCGGTCAACTTGGTAAAGACGTAGTAAAGGTTTTTCAGGAGCAAGGACATGATGTCCTTGGATACGATCGGGAACAGCTAGATATAACGAATTTGGAGCAAGCTGTTAAGATCGTAGGACAATATCAACCTGACGCTGTCATCCACTGTGCAGCGTATACGGCAGTGGATGCAGCGGAGTCCGATGTAGATGGGGCTTATCAGGTAAATGCGGCAGGAACACGTAATATGGCACTGGCCGCAGAAAAAGCAGGTGCCAAGCTAGTTTATATCAGCACGGATTACGTGTTCGATGGAACAGCGGAGCAACCATACCACGAGTATGATAATACAAATCCGCAGAGTATCTACGGAAAGTCCAAACGAGCGGGAGAGATATTGACTCAGACACTTTCCTCCAGGTACTTTATTGTTCGTACGTCTTGGGTGTATGGACTGCACGGGAATAATTTTGTTAAAACGATGTTGAAGCTTGGGCAGGAAAAGCCGCTCCTCCAGGTGGTGAACGATCAGAAAGGCTCACCTACCTATACGGTGGATTTGGCCCGTTTTTTAGCGGAGTTGGTTCAAACCGAGAAGTACGGCGTATATCATGCATCCAATAGCGGCTCTTGTACCTGGTATGAGTTTACGCAAGCTATCTTGCAGGATGCGACGGAGATATTTGATGCTAAGATCACAGCAAAATTGGAGCCGTGCAGCACAGAGCAATTCCCGAGACCCGCAGCGCGGCCACGTAATTCCGTGATGGAGCATATTGCGATCCGGACAAACGGACTCCACGATTTACGGGATTGGCGTAAGGGATTGCGTGATTTTTTGCAGGAGTATCTTAGTAAATCCGAGTAATTAAAACTTTATCATAACTAGCAAAAATCTCCCGTCACTTCATGATTGGGAGATTTTATTATATTAAAGCCTATGTTGATTAAGGACGATGAGCATTATAATGTATAAGCAGATGGAACATATTGTCCCGCTATTACACATTTTAAAAGAAGGAGGTCATTACTCTGAACAAACCTAACGTACAAATTTTATTGTCTACATATAATGGAGCAGCTTATTTAGATGAGCAAATAGAAAGTCTCATCAATCAAAAAGACGTAGAAATTCAGATTCTAATTCGTGATGATGGCTCGACAGATGATACGGTTGCCAAGTTGAGAGCGCTGAAGCAACGTTATCCTCAACAGATTATTTTATGCCTCGAGAGCAATGTAGGGGTTATTAAAAGCTTTTTTGATTTGATTCAAAGATCGTCTGAGACATTCGACTATTATGCTTTTTGTGATCAGGATGATGTGTGGATGCCGAATAAGCTTGCTCAGGCTGTAGCTCATCTCAAGGAAAAAAAGGGGGGGCGACCGCTGATGTACTGTTCTGCTACACAAATGGTCTCTCAAACATTGGAACCCCTCAAGGTATGGCCAGCTGAAATACCCCGACCTGTATCCTTCTATAATGCTCTCATTGAGAATGTATGTGTCGGTTGTACCATGGTGATCAATAAAGAGACACTCCAACTCGTGAAAAAGAGAATTCCGGCTTCTTTGAATAACGTTATAATGCATGACTGGTGGATTTACTTATGTGTATCCTCTTTTGGTGAGGTTGTTTTTGACCCCGAGCCGTCCATTTGGTATCGGCAGCATCAAAACAATGTGCTGGGAGGTTCTACCGATGGCTGGGTTAGCAAGTGGAGGAAAAGACTAAGTAGATTTATAAAAGGGAAAAATCGCTATATTCTAAGCAAACAAGCCGGGCAGTTCATTCAACTGTATGGACAAGACATATCTCCTCAAATGTATAAAGATATGGAACAATTCCTGGACAGCTACCAAAAGGGCGTATTTTCTCGTATGAAATATATTTGGCAGTCTCCATTTTACAGGCAGTCACGGTTGGACAACTGGATTTATAAGTTGGTTTTCATATTGAGGAAGTTATAGAGCCATGGAAAGAAAAATATTGAAACTTTTTTCCATATATAAGCGTCAAATAATCAAAGGTACAATGAATGCTAGATAAAAAACCATCGAATGCATGTTCCTTTATGGAAAAATATAGTATAATCGAAGGGTGCAACCGATATTGGCTGGCAAGGGCGGTCGGCTAACTCTCCCGAGGAGGGGGGTGAAGCCTGTGACAGTGTTTGAGGCGCTCAGTTTAATGCTGACGTTCGGGGCGTTGATCGTCACACTGTTAGAGTTTAACAAACGAAAATAGACCGCCCCCGCAAGGGAGAGTCTATTTTCGGCCTGATTGTTCCAAAACCGTCCGCTCTTGGAGCGTTGGTTGCGCAGGGGCTGGCTGGCACCAGCCCTTTTTCCATGTATATCTTACCACGATGATTTTTATACCTCAACTATGTAAGGTTACAAGTTATGTGCTTTTTTGCGTCCCGCGCCCTGCGGGGGTATGCTATAATAGTCGGTAGTAGAATAGATTACTGAATTTGTCAGGAGCGTTTTAAATATGGATGTAAGCATACTGGTCGTCAACTATAATACATGCCGTTTGACGCTGGATTGTTTGCAGTCGGTGTATGCGTCAGAGACGAAATATCGATATGAAGTGATTGTTATCGACAATCACTCCAATGATGGGTCTGTGGAAGCCATTCGTGCTGCATATCCGGAGATTACGTTGATTGCCAATGAGGATAACACAGGTTTTGCCAAGGCAAACAATCAGGGCATCGAGGTAGCGGGCGGGCGTTATGTATTGCTGTTGAATTCCGATACGCTGGTGCAACCGGACACACTGGATACAATGATTCAGTTTATGGACACGCATCCGGAGATAGGAGCATCGGGCTGCAAGGTTATTTTGCCGGATGGTTCGCTGGATAAGGCCTGTAAGCGAGGGTTTCCAACGCCGTCTGCCTCCTTTTATTACGCCTTCGGCTGGTCGAAGCGTTACCCGGATAACCCGAAGTACAATCAATACCAGCTCGGGCATTTAAGCCCGGATGATGAGTATCCAGTGGATGTGCTGGTGGGTGCTTTTATGCTGGTGCGTCGGGAGACGATTGAGCAGGTCGGCGGCTTGGACGAAACCTTTTTCATGTATGGTGAGGACATTGACTGGTGTTACCGGATTAAGCAGGCAGGTTGGGGCATTTACTACTATCCGCGCACATATATTATTCATATCAAAGGAGGCAGCGCTCGTCGTCGTCCTTTGAAAATTATTTACGAGTTTCATAGAGCCATGTGGGTATTCCACCGCAAGCATTATAAACAGCAGTATAGCTGGATCACGAACATGGCTGTATACACGGGAATTACGGTGAAATTTGGAATGGCCTTTTTGAAAAATAAGCTCACTGCACCGGCCAAGCCGGACGGCGGCGAACAATCTCGTACCGAGGTGAAAGCATGATACGCAGAAATCAACGTTTTTTAACCCAATTGTATATTGTGGCGGATTTCGCGGTCATTCAGCTCTCCTTTTTGATCGCCTGGTTCTTCAAATTTGAAAGTGAATGGATTACCTATCAAGAGCCGCTTCCTATTCAAGTATATGGTGGCTGGAGCTTAATTTACGGTCTGATTGCCGTGGTGCTGGGGATGTTATTCTCTCTTTATTCACCCAAACGCAAAAAACGGTTTGCAGACGACGTATTTCGCGTGTCCCAGATTCATATTGTTGGCCTGTTCGTGCTGTTGAGTGTCATGTTCTTTGTAAAGCAAATTGACATTTCGCGGTCCTATCTGGCGATCTATATGATTGGGAACGTACTGCTTATTTTATTCTATCGATATTTTTTGAAGCAGGTACTTAAAGCTCTCCGCCAAAAAGGCTACAACAAGCAGTTCATGCTCATTCTCGGGGCGGGTACTCTGGGCCAGCGTTTTTATCATAATCTTGGACAGTATCCTGATCTGGGATATGAAGTGGTGGGTTTTCTGGATGATAAGCGCCACTGGGATGAAGAGGAACAAGAGCATTTCCGCCCAATCCTTGGAGGGTTGGATCAGTTAGAAGCTACGCTGTCGAGCATGATGATAGACGAGGTCATTTTGGCTCTTCCGCTGGATGCACATGATAAGTATCCCAAGATTATCAACATGTGTGAAAAGGCTGGGGTGCGCACGCTCATCATTCCCGATTTTTTTGACTACTTGCCGTCTCGACCGTATTTTGATAACTTTGCAGGCATGCCAATGATCAATGTACGGGATATTCCGCTGGATGTGGCGGGGAACCGATTGTTTAAACGTTTGTTCGATATTCTGTTCTCGCTGTTCGCTATTATTCTGACTTCTCCGGTTATGCTGGCAGTGGCGATTGGCGTGATGACGACATCGAGAGGGCCGGTCATTTTCAGACAGGAGCGGGTGGGCTTGAATCGACGTACCTTCCGAATGTACAAATTCCGCTCGATGAAGGTATTGCCACCCGGAACTGAGGATACAGGCTGGACGACGGCCAATGACCCTCGGCGTACTCGCTTTGGAACCTTTATTCGTAAAACGAGTCTCGACGAGCTGCCGCAATTTTTTAATGTGCTGCTAGGAGATATGAGCGTCGTCGGCCCTCGCCCGGAGCGCCCGTATTACGTGGATCAGTTCCGCGAGGAGATTCCAAAGTACATGGTGAAGCACCATGTTCGTCCTGGTATTACAGGCTGGGCACAGAGCAACGGGTTGCGTGGTGACACGTCCATTGAGGAACGGATTAAGCATGATATTTTCTATATTGAGAATTGGTCGCTCTTATTCGATATTAAAATTATTTTCCGTACGATTCGCAACGGTTTCAAGAATGCGTATTAATTCAGAATTCACCCTTCGGTTCAGCCGGAGGGTGTTTTTGTGTCTGGAGGTTGTTTTAAGTGTACGTATGCAGGGTATTGACCTGTACGAAAAGGATGTGACACCCTATGAAACGACTGATTGCTGCGGTCATTCTTTTAATGTTAATCGGCACATTTTTACTGTCTTACAAAGGACAATCTACAGAAGAACATACTGGCTTTACCACGCACCGCGTGATTTCGCATGCCATGGGAGCCGTTGATGGCTTGGCCTATACTAATGCGCGTGAAGCGTTTGTGAATAATTATAAAAAAGGCAGCCGCGTATTCGAGGTAGACCTGATGTTTACTTCGGACAGGCATTTGGTGGCGCGCCATGAATGGACGGAGTCTTTTACAGAGCAAATGCAGCAGGAGCAGGTAGTTGGTAAAGAACAGGGCGGGAAGCCCTGGAGCTACCAGCAATTCAAAAACACCCCCATTTACGGCTCCTATACCCCGGTAGACTGGAATGATGTATTGGATCTGTTAGAGAAATACCCGGATGCCTATGTCGTGACCGATACAAAAGAACAGGACCCGGCCCAAATAAAACAGTTGTTTGCGCAACTGACCCGTCAGGCGCAGGAGAAAAATCCGGAACTTTTGTCCCGCATTGTCCCGCAAATTTACGACGAAGAAATGCTGCGAACGCTGCGTAGCATTTATCCCTATACCTCCATTATTTATACGCTTTATGCGACAGAAGATACGGATGACCAAATCATCCGGTTTGTACAACAAAACGATATAACGGCAGTGACTTTGCCGGAAAATAGGGTTAGTGGTGTTTTAGTGGAAAGCTTGCGGCAGGCGGGGGCGGTGTGCTACGTAAATACAATTAACGATCTAAAAGCTGCCGCTGACTACGAACAGATGGGTGTACGCGGATTCTATACGGATGTTTTAACGGAAAAGGAACTCCAAAAACGCAGTTGGCTGTATGCGTTACGGCCCTGAGATGTGTGAACGGAGTGTTCCCATCGAATACGAACATTGACACCTTTTGAGCACTGTCATAGACTTAGCATAGAACGCTTTTGGATATTGGAATCTGGCTAGACCGGATCGTGGCAAAAGCACAATGGATGCTGGAGGAATGTGTGTTGGCAGATTCGATTCAATCATGGAGGCATGTATTTAAGCTGGACCCTGACAAGGAACTGGACGATGAGGGACTGGATGCCATATGCATGTCTGGTACGGACGCGATTATGGTAGGAGGCTCGTCGGGCGTTACCTATGAAAATACGGTGGATTTGCTGTCGCGGGTTCGGCGTTATGAGGTGCCGTGTGTACTTGAAGTGTCCGATCTGGAGGCTGTGGTGCCGGGGTTTGATCTGTATATGATTCCAATGGTGCTTAATACCACGGACAGTAATTGGATCGTAGGACAGCACCAGCGTGCGATTGAGCAGTTTGGTTATATGATCCCTTGGGATTTACTTGTAACGGAAGGATATATTGTTTTGAACGGTGATTCTACGGTGGCCAAGCTTACCGGAGCGGATACATCACTCGATGCTTCATCTGCCGCCTCATATGCACAGGTTGCTGACAAGCTCATGCACCTGCCAATTGTATATGTGGAATATAGCGGTGCTTTTGGGGACATGGAGCTGGTACAAAAAATACATCGCAGTACGGAGCGCGCCCGTGTCCTATACGGAGGGGGTATCGTGGATAAATCTACCGCGTTACAAGCGGCTGCTGTTTGTGACACCATTGTAGTAGGAAACATCATTTACCGTGACTTGGCGAAGGCGCTGGAGACGGTAGCTGTGAAGCTGGAAGTATAGAACGTGATTTTATGGAAGCTCAGGGAAAGGAGCATGTACGCATGCAATCAATAGATATACACGAGGCTGTAGCCCGTCTCAATCCGCCTCAGCGTCAGGCAGTGGAGGCGATAGACGGGCCGTTGCTGATTATGGCTGGCGCAGGCAGTGGAAAGACCCGAGTGCTCACGCACCGGATTGCCTACCTCATCGCGACCCGCAAGACCGCTCCATGGGGCATTTTGGCGATTACCTTTACGAACAAGGCCGCGCGTGAAATGCAGGATCGCGTATCCAAGCTGATTGGTCCGCAGGGGAGAGATGTGTGGGTATCCACCTTTCACTCCATGTGTGTGCGTATTTTGCGTCGGGATATCGAGCGGATCGGATTTACCTCCAATTTCAGCATTCTCGATTCCACGGATCAATTGTCTGTCATTCGGAGCTGCATGAAGGATCTGAACATAGACACCAAAAAATTTGAGCCCAAAGCGGTTCAGTCCATGATGAGTACAGCTAAAAATGAACTGGTCACTCCTGAAATGTATGAGCGCAAGATTGGTGACTATTTCGAGGGAATTGTGGCGAAGGTATATACCAAATACCAGCAACGTCTCAAAAACAACAACTCTCTGGATTTTGATGATCTGATTATGGCAACGATTCAGCTCTTTAAAGAAGTACCTGAGGTGCTCGATTTCTATCAGAAAAAATTCCAATACATTCATGTCGATGAATATCAGGATACGAACCGCGCGCAGTACATGCTGTGCAAAATGCTGGCCGACAAGCATCACCGGATTTGCGTAGTAGGTGACAGTGACCAATCCATCTATCGGTGGCGGGGGGCGGATATTAGCAACATTTTGAACTTTGAAGAGGATTATCCGGAAGCGCGTACCATTTTACTGGAACAAAACTATCGGTCAACCTCGAATATTCTGAATGCTGCCAATGAAGTGATTGGTCAAAATACAGGTCGCAAGCCGAAGAAACTATGGACTGACAAAGAAGGCGGCGCCAAGATTAAAGTTTACCGGGCTGACTCCGAGCATGATGAGGGCTATTTTATCGCCTCCGAAATTCATAAAAATATCAATGCAGGCAAAACCTATAGCCATCATGCTATTTTGTATCGTACCAATGCTCAGTCACGGGTTGTCGAGGAAATTTTGATCAAATCGGATATTCCGTACCAGATCGTTGGCGGTATCAAGTTCTATGATCGCAAAGAGATTAAGGACTTGCTGGCGTACCTTCGTCTACTCTCCAATCCTGATGACGATATCAGTTTGATCCGAATCATTAATGTGCCAAAACGAAGTATCGGCGATACAACGGTCGGTAAATTGCAGGCAGCCGCAGCGGAGCGTGGAGTTTCTATTTTCCGAGTTTTGCAGGTAGTAGACGATTTGGGCTTTGCCGGACGTACGCGCAATGCGCTTGTAGAGTTTTACGATATGATCGAAGGCTTGAGTCGGATGGTGGACTATCTCTCGGTCACAGAGTTAACGGAAAAAATGCTGGAAACCAGCCAATATCGACTGGAGCTGCAAAACGAGAATACGCTTGAATCACGCTCACGTCTGGAGAATATTGATGAGTTCCTGTCGGTAACGATGGAATTTGAAAAAGGAGCGGAGGACAAATCACTCGTCTCCTTCCTGACTGATCTTGCTCTTATCGCGGATATTGATTCCATGAATGACGATGAAGAGGAACAAAGCGATGCGGTTGTATTGATGACCATGCATAGCGCAAAAGGACTGGAGTTTCCGATTGTATTTATTGTCGGTATGGAGGAGGGAGTATTCCCTCACAGTCGGGCCTTTTTGGATAATGAAGAGCTGGAGGAAGAGCGTAGATTGGCGTATGTCGGGATTACCCGTGCAGAGGAGCAACTATTCCTTACATGCGCGCAGATGCGCACGCTGTTTGGCCGTACCACCGCTAATCCGCCTTCCCGCTTTCTTGAAGAGATTCCGGAAGAGCTCAAAGAGGATACAATTATCAAACGTGACCGCTATCGCCGCTCAGGCAATGTAGGCGGCTCTTATGGTGGACGTGGACTGGGTAAAACCAACGGCAGTAACTTTGGCGGAGAACGTTCCTTTGATACGATGAGCCGCAGTGGTTCGTCCGCTTCCGCGTCGCCTCGCGTAACCGTTACAACATCTTCATCCGCGAAACCAACTCCGGCTGCTTCGGCAGGAGGCCCCTCCATTTTTGCTGCCGGAGACAAGGTGCAGCATGGCAAGTGGGGAATTGGAACTATTGTAGCTGTAAAAGGGACGGGTAATGATATGGAACTTCAGATCGCTTTCCCGGCTCCAGTAGGGGTTAAACGCCTGCTGGCTGGCTTTGCGCCGATTACAAAAGTAGAATAAATCTCAAACATCATTAAATCTCGAACCTCATAGCGGCAGCTTGGCTTAGGCCTCTGCCCTGATGAAGTTCCCGGAGGGATACGCCTGCATGAATCCAATGCACAGGATGGAGCAGCTTGTTGCTGAGCTGAACACATATAATTATCATTACTACACACTGGATGAGCCCAAGATCAGCGACAAAGAATATGATGTGCTTTATGACGAGCTGGTAGCGCTTGAACAGACGAGCGGTCTTGTGCTGCCGGATTCGCCGACACAGCGTGTGGGCGGAGAGTTACTCAAAGGCTTCACACCACATCGCCATCTGGCCCCGTTATGGAGCTTGGATAAAGCACAGAATGTGGAGCAGCTGCGTGCCTGGAACGCGCGTGTCGTGAAGCTGGTCAACGATTACAACACCAAGAACCCGGAGCAGCCCTTGCCGCCTCCAGGATATGCGATAGAGCTTAAATTTGATGGACTGACGCTGAACCTGACTTATACCGACGGGAAGCTGGTACAGGCCTCTACACGCGGCAATGGCGTGGTGGGCGAGGGAATACTGGCACAGGTGAAGACTATTAAATCTGTACCGCTTACGATTCCTTTTCAGGATGGGACCATTGAAGTACAGGGAGAAGGCATTATGAATCTGTCTGTGCTGGCCAAATATAATGAGACCGCTGTGGACCCTCTTAAAAATGCACGCAACGCCGCAGCTGGCGCTCTGCGAAATTTGAATCCCAAAGCGACAGCAGAGCGGCGGCTGAATGCATTTTTCTACAATGTGGGGTACGCGGACCGCATCCAGTTTAGCAGCCACCAGGAGATGATGACGTTCCTGCGTGACAATCATTTTAAGGTGAATCCGTATTTGACTTACTTTGACGATTTTGAAAATGCTATGGAACAACTGGCTGATATCGAAGAGTCTCGTGCCGGACTGGATTATCTCATTGACGGGGCGGTACTCAAAATTACGGATATGCGCACACGTGAGGTTCTCGGCTATACCGATAAATTTCCGCGCTGGGCAGTGGCATATAAGTTCGAGGCGGAGGAAACGACCACGGTGCTTAACGCTGTTGAGTGGAATGTAGGTCGTACGGGTAAAATTACGCCACTGGCAAGGGTAGAACCGGTAGAGCTGGCGGGAGTCACCGTACAAAATTGTACACTAAACAATGCTGGGGATATCGAGCGGAAAAATTTGAAGTTCGCTTTGGGCGCTCGTGTGTTTATCCGCCGTTCGAATGATGTCATTCCGGAAATTTTGGGAAAAGTTACGTCTGAGGACGACGGAGAGGAAATTATCGTACCGGATCATTGTCCGGCCTGTGGATTCCCGTTGCAGCAGCGAGGGGCGCATTTATTCTGCGATAATAAGCTGGGGTGTAAGCCACAAATTGTGGCTCGTATTTCCCATTTTGCTTCACGTGATGCCATGGATATTGAAACCTTCAGCGACAAAACGGCAATCCAGTTGCATGACGAACTGGAAGTGCGCGAGCCTGCGGATCTGTATACACTTCAATTCGATGATCTTGTGAAGCTGGAGCGATTTGGTGAGAAAAAAGCCAATAACCTTCTGGCAGCGCTTGAGCAGAGTAAAGAGAGGGATCTGGCTTCATTCCTTTATTCCCTTGGTATACCGAATACTGGTAAATCCACTACACGCATGTTGGCTGATCATTACCGTGATTTACACAAGGTCATGTCCGCTACGATAGAGGAATTAATAGAATTGCCGGATGTGGGCGGAATTGTAGCTGAGAGTATCGTTGCCTTCTTTGCTGATCCATTTACCCAAGCGGGGATTGAAAAGATGTTATCCCTGGGGGTGAAGGCTCAGGCTCCCGAAGCTCCTCAGGAGAAGAAGACAGACAGCTTTTTCAGTGGCAAAACAGTTGTACTTACAGGTACCTTGCATCAGCTTACGCGTGATGAAGCTGCTTCCAAGCTGGAGGCACTCGGAGCCCATGTGACCGGGTCTGTATCCAAAAAGACGGATTTGGTCATAGCTGGTGAAAAGGCAGGAAGTAAGCTGGCCAAGGCCCAACAGCTCGGAATCGATACCATAGAAGATGAGGATGAATTCATCAGACTGCTCGAGCAAGAATAATTAGATTGCAAGAGTACAGCCATTCCGTTTTAATACGGGGTGGCTGTTTTGTTATCTACTGTATAGATAGGAGGTATAATAGCTGCGGAAAAAGAAATTAAAAAAATGCTTGCTAAATAACTTTAGGCATGTTACATTATTAGACGTTGCTTTGAGAATAACATTTCTCGAAGCGGAGGATGCTGGAAAGAAAATCAAAAAAAGATTTGACAAGAAAGCAACCAACATGATATGATCTAATTCCTGGATCGTTGAAGAAACGAGGACAGACAAGTTCTTTGAAAACTGAACAAATGGATGATGAAAAAAGATTTCTTCTTTATATTAAAGAAGAATCGCTAGCATTAAAAATGAGCAAATCGCTCTTTCTATACACCAACCTC
>NZ_ASRY01000198.1 GCF_000520815.1 Paenibacillus maysiensis
AAGATGGTGACCCGCTCCCGCTCCATCCAGTGGTGCAGACGAGACGGATCGATCCGGTCGTCCTTCGGCACAATCACCATCGTGCCTCCGTTATACAGCGTCCGCGCGATATCTCCCACGAACACGTCAAACGAGAAGCTTGCGAGCTGCAGCAGCCGCACCGGGAACTGATCCAACCGGTATTCCCGCCGGTAGCCCGCCGCCGTGTTCACCAGGCTGCGGTGCTCGATCATCACGCCCTTCGGCTTGCCCGTCGTTCCCGACGTGTAGATCACGTACGCCAGGTCCTCTGGAGGGGCTTCATGGAAGCTGTCGGCATTCGTCCGCTCCTCGCTGTACGAAGTTTCGTCGTCCAGGTACAGCACCGCCGCCAGCGCCAGCTCCTCTTCGCCGAGCCAGGCTTCGGCACGCTCTCGCAGCGGCGTTTGCGTCAGCAGTACCTTCGCTCCGCTGTCTTCGAGCATGAACCGCACGCGCTCCGCCGGGTAATCCGGGTCGAGCGGCACATACGCCCCGCCCGCTTTCCAGACGGCCAGCACGGCCACCAGCAAGTCCACCGAACGCTCGGCGAGAATGCCGACGATCGTCTCCCGGCCGATGCCGCTTGCGCGCAGCGTAG
>NZ_ASRY01000199.1 GCF_000520815.1 Paenibacillus maysiensis
GGCCTCGTTAATTTCTTATTTGCGTCTTATATAGACAATGATCCGGGAAAATCTAGTGGCTGGTCACCTTCGTCTACCCGACTCACTTTCACAACAGAAAAGCGCTTCGGAACCTCTTTTGCTCCGACCAGACTTTCAACAGCAAAACGAAAAGCGTGCTTGGCTGGGCATATCGAAATAAAAAAAGGAAGAGCCTTAGCCCTCCAATGAAATTAAAGTTTTCGATTTTAAAAATACTAGGTCGAACAATATCACATGATACCTTTTCGTTTTTGGTATAGTTTTTCTACTGCAACACTCCACATATTCTCTTGAGCCCTTCTGTTAAAATTGCTCTCGGACATGCCAAATTAAGACGAATATAACCATCTGAATTGGCCACGAACATACTTCCTCCTTCTAGTAATACTCCTGCATTGTTCGCAAAATATAAAGACATATTTTCTTCATGTGGAAGATATGCACTAATATCCACCCATGCAAGATAAGTAGCCTCTGGGATACGGAATACAGCCTGAGGTAAATGGCTTTCTAGATATTGCTGGGTAAAAATAAAATTGTCATCCAAGTAAGTTTTTAATTGTCTCAGCCACTCATCACCGTGTTGATAAGCTGCCTGTGTTGCCGCAATGCTCAGTGGATTTTCCATGCTGTAGTGACGAGCCTGCCACACTGCTCTGACTTCATCATTGGGAATGATTATATTTGAGAGCATCAACCCCGCCATATTAAAGGTCTTGCTTGGAGCCATACAGGAGATGATCTTATCTGTATTGGGAAAGATCTTGGCTAAAGGCGTATGAACCATGCCATTCCTGAGCAAATCACAATGAATTTCATCTGAAATAATCCAAACGTCATTTTCAAGACAAATTTCACCAAACTTTTTTAGTTCTTCCGGTGTCCAAACACGTCCTGTGGGATTGTGCGGATTACAAAAGATACATAAACTTACCTTTTCATCTCGCACTTTTAATTCTATATCATCATAATCCATCGTATAGTCCCCCTGGTGATTTATTAAATCGGAGGTCACTAATTCAAGATTATTAAAGTCTACAGCGTGCTTGAAATATGCATAGGATGGCGTAACAATTAAAACCTTTTCGTCTGGTTTGCAAATGTACTCAATCAACTCATATAAAGCGGGAATAATTCCAGGTGAAGTTACCAAGTGTTCTTTTTGAAAGCTCCAATTGTAGTAGTTTTGTGTCCAATGAACAACAGAAAGATAATAATCAGGATCAAATACCTTCGTATAGCCCAAAATTCGTTTATCTAACCGTTCTTTAACGGCTTGGATAATTTCAGGAGGAGTAGCAAATTCCATATCAGCCACCCACATACGAATAAATTCATCATCTTTAAAAGGGAACGTCATGTCATTAGACGCCTTAAAAATGTATTCTTTAAAGCCATCTGTACTCATAGCATTGGTGTTTTTTCGATCAATGATTTCATCAAAATTGTACTTCATCTGTTTTCTCCACTCCTACTGTAGAATAGTTCGTACATCGGCACCCTGATCCTAATATTACAAAAAAAGCAGACATTATGCTATGTGTTCCTCGCATAATGTCTACTTTTTTTGTAAAAAAATCAAGTATTCAAGTGTTTTAACTGTGAAGTGTATACTCCGAAGTCACTTTAACGTTTCTTTCAATGGTGTTTCTCACAGGTGATATTTCTATAGCTTTTGCAATCAACTTTTTAACTTGCGCTTCATCTGCGTCACTATCCACATTGAAACGAACGTTTATTTCATTAAAGCCAGAATTCCCCTCTTTTAAGCCAAAGAAAACGTTCAAATCTATATCGCCAGTAACATCAACGGCCAACGAATTTACTTTAATCCCCATACCACTAGCTGTTGCAATGAATCCAACACCTACACAAGCGCCAAGTGCACTTAACAAAAGCTCAACGGGATTAGGTCCTTTTCCAGTTCCGGATAGCCACTCTGGTTCATCAATGGGTACCGGCTTATAGTCCCCAACCTCGGCCTCCGAGTAAAACCCATCTTTCCATTTTACTGTAGAAGCAAAACTTGTAATTGCCTCCTCAGGGTTTTCCTTATATTTTTCTGCCAAGCTTCCGAGCATATTCACATCTATACCGTTCATTTTACTCATGTTTAGGACTCCTCTATTTTATATTTTTCATAAACCAATCTTAATTAATCCTCGCTTGTCCTTTATGACTTTTTAGGCGGGATCGCACACCCTTCATCAGTACATAGTCCTTCGCTAGATGTTTCATCAGAAAGAATTTCAAACTTAGGTGCCGGATGCTCTTCTTCCCAAACTTTCTCCAACACTTGAGAAAAAGATTCTGTGGGCTGTGCCCCTGAAACTGCATATTTTTGGTTGAATATAAAGAACGGTACCCCGCTAATCCCAACTCGACGAGCTTCATCTTGATCTTTTCGCACTTGATCTGCATAGAGATCCTTATTATTCAACACTCCGAGGGCTTCTTTTCTGTCTAATCCAACCGATTCTGCAATATCGGCCAGTGTATCATAATCACCTACATCCTTGGATTCAGTGAAATGTGCAATAAGCAATTTTTCATTCAATGTTGTTTCTTTGCCATTGGTTTTTGCCCATTTTAATAAACGATGAGCATCCAGTGTATTGGTGGGTTTAAGATTATCTAATTGAAAGGATAATCCCACGTTCTTGGCTTGTTGAGTTAAGTGGTTAAGAAATTCTTTCGCTTGTTCTCTTCCGCCAAACTTAGGGGTTAATTTTTCTACAAAACTTGTTCCATCATACGAAGAAGCTCCCGGATCAAGCTCAAAGCTCTTGTATTCAATACTGATTTCATCTTTATACGGTAATCCATCTAAGGCTCGCTCCAGATTTTGTTTACCAATATAGCAGAATGGACATGCAATGTCAGACCAGATTTCAATCTTCATATTTCTACCCCTTCTCCGTTTTAATTATTCATCAAATGCAATCAGTGCATTTACTCCATGAGCAAGGGCGGAACCAGCTTTTAAAGCAGTAGCTACCATAATCGACTCAGCCAGCTCTTCTTTGGTTGCTCCGGCTTTTTTGGCTGCTTTCGTATGAATATCAATGCAATATGGACACCCAGTGGTATGAGCAACCGCAACCGCCATCAATTCTTTTTCCTTGGTACTGAGCATGCCGGCTTTCAACGCTTGCTGATCAAAAGACGCAAAGGATTTAAACGAATCACTTAATTGGGTAAACTCCCGCAGTCTATTAATATAAGATGCACGGTATAACTCGTCGTCATCGGACCCATCATACGCATTTAAAGCATTAACGCCATGAGCCATCGCCGAACCGGCTTTGAGCGCGGTGGCGACCATTATAGCTTCTGCCATTTCCTCTTTTGAAGCACCCAGTTTCTTAGCTTGTGTTACATGAACCTCAATGCAATAAGGGCACCCCGTGGTGTGGGCTATAGCGATTGCAATTAGTTCCTTGTATTTTGCCGTAAGTTTACCTTCAGCCAATGCTAGCTTATCAAAGGCTACAAACGCCTGGAATATCTCTGGAGAAATCGAGTTAAATTCTCCAATACGTTTAAAATTCGATTTTTTAAATAAACTGTCTTGATGACTCATAGAAAGCCCCTCTATTCATTAGAAATTTTAGTGTACTCTAAACTTTAATTCATCACGCTCAAAATTTTTTCCTTACTTACGCTTTTCATAGATCCTACGATTGAATAATAAGTTTCTCTCATTAAATGCCTCCTTTTAGTCGAAAACAGGAAAACATAATTCAATTGATTAATTGAATTATAGAATGTAAAAGCATTTAAGTCAAGTACTTTTTATGCGAAGAGGAGGACACCTTGGAAGCCATGAATAAGTTATAAAAAAATGAAGCACTAGAATACATTGGTTAAACCCAGGGTTTATCTAATGTATTCTAGTGGGTGCATTTCAAATCGATATAGGTTCTTCGTTATTTTTCATACTTAAGACAATGTTTCGATTGCCTCACGCGTAAACGGAAGTAATTCTTCTGTTCGTCCATCACGGATTTTGTTTACCCAGTCAGGGTCAGCCAATAATGCGCGCCCGACTGCGACCAAATCGAATTCTTCACGTTCCAATCTCTCGATTAAATCGCCCATCTTGTTGGTTTTGCCATTAGCCTTTTCCCCGGTAGCAAAGAAATCCAAAAAGTCAGCGTCAAGACCGACAGATCCAACTGTAATTGTTGGTTTCCCTGTCAGTTTTTTTATCCATCCTGAAAGATTCAAGTCAGATCCTTCAAAAGCTGGTTCCCAAAAGCGACGAAGAGAGGCATGAAAGATATCAACGCCTGCATCAACTAATGGCGCTAAGAGGTCTTTTAGTTCTTCTGGAGTTTCTACTAATTTTACTGTATACGCATCGTATTTCCACTGTGAGATTCGGAACACAATTGGAAATTCTGGTCCAACAGCACGTCGG
>NZ_ASRY01000200.1 GCF_000520815.1 Paenibacillus maysiensis
GATGTAGTTTTCTATAAATAAGTCGTAAAAGTAGCCCTCCGGTAAACCCATAGCCTTAGTAATTAGGTCAAGCTGGTTAACAGACATAGACTTATTCCCCGTCACAATAGCACTTACTATTCCCCTATTCATGCCAGCAATATGCCCGAATTGCGTTAGACTCAAGCCCTCCTGTTTTAGGTATTTGTCTAATTCCGCCCGAATCGTAGGTGTATGCTTCATGTCATATCCACCCTTCACATAAAAATTCCAAGATTTTTATATTATTGTATTCTATTGTTGTCCATAATTTAACAGTTGTCAATAACTTTTATAACTTTTTGTGAGGTATTCGCTTTTGTTTTGAAATTAATGTCGCACACTCTTGAGAAATAGTTCCAAAGAGTGATTTTCCAAAATTATTATATATTAATACAAATCATTCCTTTTTATGTGGTATACTGGTTAAGCGTTCCACATATTATAGAAAAGGAAGTGCTTTCAATTGTTAAAGTTGAAAACACAGCAATTATCCTTACAGGTGTTTTAGCTCTTACCTCAGTAGCTCCGCTGGCTGCTTCTGCCGCACCAGTTACGGGGATTGAAGTATCGAAGGATCATGGAGGTATAGTTATCCAATCAACTGGTCAAGAGGTACATGAGGTTCTTGGTGGGACAAGTCCGACGATGGAATTAACTATTAAAAAAGGTTATGGACATGTAAAGATTAAAGTTCGGAATGAAGGAACATCAAATCTCACTTGGAGCTTGCAGGGTAACGGGAGAGAATATGTCTATAAAACTGTTGGCAAAGGAGACACATTAACGTGGACTAGCCTTAATTCATTCGCTAATGGGATGCCTTCAGGGAATTACGTAATTCAATTCCGAGCCGGCGGAGACAAAGTTGAAGCCGAAGCTTGGGGTACTACTGGTCAGTACCCATCAGACATTAACTAACCGCTATGACGAGCAAGGGAGCGTCTTGGAGTTAAATCCAAGACGATTTATGTATTCAATACATATGTACAAGACTATAAAGTAAACGCTTTAAGACTACATAGGGGGTTCTAAATTGGATAAGAAGAAAGTATGGAAGATTGTAGGGTTCTCTGTTTTGGGAATTGTACTAATTTACATTTTTCTGGTTATTGTAGGGATTTCGCAATTTGTTACCAATGTACGTCCATAACCTGACTTTATGCTTTACCGCATTCATAATTGACGTGATTTGCCATACTCTGCGTCAAAACAAAAGCCTTCCTTTAATGGAGGGCTTTTGTAATACATATCAAATCTAAATCCCGAACAATCACAGAAACACCAACTCAAAACAGTCCAGTCGCGGACAGTCCAGCCAGTCCACCAGCCCACAGGCGCAAACCCAACTCCAAGTCCGTGAATGGAGAAGTCGCTCAGCCGATCAGTCAACCGATTACTACGCACACAGCAGGCACTACATTAACAGGTAAGTTAATTGTCTTCTTTACCAGTTGCACTAATGAAATAACGATCACAGCCAAAACAGACGCAAAAGCCAATACTTGATTCATAATTTCCATAATTATTTATCCCCCTTCTTATTGAACCGCGTACGCATCTCGGTCACCGTTCCATCAAATTCGTTTAGATCAACGTTGCCAGCAATTCCTTTGACCTTGCCACTATCGCTGTACTGCCCAATATCTTAACGTTTCCACGTCACTGTGTCGCTAGGGACGCGAGTATCACTGCACCGAGCTATCCATAGTGGGTAACCGCTCAATGAGGCATTAAAATTAGCTGCTAAAGCATTGCCCGTATAGATAGTAGGCTTACGTCCAATGAGGCGCTCCAACTCCAAAAGAAAGGCCAATGCTACCGCACTAATAAGCGTTTTAGATAGGTTGCCGGGATTGTTTTCGTAGTCCATTACTGGCGGAAGGTCCAGCGCTTTCGCACCTCCAGCCTGATCCAACACATCAGCAAAGTGCCGCGCTTCCGCTTTTGCTGCTTCAACACTTGTTGCATCTACGAAATGGTAAGCCCCCAGCAAGGCTGATCATGCGATTACCAATGCAATTTCAATCCACGCACTCACATGGAGTGCGACGAAATCTATCCATAGCAGCCCCTTAATGATTCGCATATTTCAATCCACGCACTCACATGGAGTGCGACAGCGAAAATACAGTAATTCATACCCTAATGATATCAATTCCACACATTATCGCAAAAACTGATCCCAAAAAGGTTTGGATCAACCATTGACTTTTACTGAAGGTACTGATTCACTAGCTATGTCACGTCCTCGTTTTGTATTTTATTAACCATACATTACATTCATGAGATATGATAATTTACTTTATCAGGTTCATCAGTTATATATTTTATTGATTTCCAGTTCTTTAATGCAACATAAAATGAATAGAAATCACTACTACATCCAGGAGTGTGAATACATAATATTGCTGCAAAAACACTAGGGAAGAACAAGCCAGGAATAATGATTATTAAAATACCGAGTAAAAATGTGATCAATACAAATGGTGCCAAAAGATTAATTAGAAAACGTTGCTTGGTTGCATACCCATCAAATATTACATACTTTCTGCCCCGATATACATTTCCGATATCTTTACCACCCTTTAGGATTCTCTCATGAATTTTTTCATGTAACCATTCAGTGGCATAAACGAATGATACGACTATCACCAACCAACCAATGAAACTAATTAGTGAATCAGCTTTACGGAATAATCTTAGAAGAAAGTCTAAATTGGGTGCAATCAAAATCAATGCAACCACAGTAAAGAAAAGGAGCCCTATCATGAAGTTTCTCTTTTTAGCTTGTTTGCTATTTTGAACAATCTCTATCAAGAAGAATTCCACCTTTCAAATCGCCATTAACTTAGTATTGTAATTTATCCAACCATTAAATCAATGTGTATTCCCTAAACTGAATTCTATAGAAAAAAAGGTAGGAAATAAACATATAAAAGGTTCAATATCGTTTGATGATGCTAATCCTACAATAAGTGCAAACAAGATATTACAATAAGAATGGTAATGCGAACAAAGTTATTGATTATATTCATAAGATAGCAGATGGATCACAGCGCAAATAAGCTGGGAAGTCGGACTTTTGCCAGTTAAATGAATAATACTTTTGGACTTGTGGTCCTTGGTTCTAATGTGGTCTGTATACAATGTTTATAATATTAACTCAATTGTACTTAGCATTTTATAAAAGGCAGTAAGTGAAAGCGGTAATTAGTTAAAAACGAAAGGGGAAAAGTAATCATGCAAACAATTATCGAAACTGTACAACCTTACGTAAATACCATCGCCACAGCCGCTGCGGGTGTGCTTACAGCGTTTGTTTTAGGAGGTCTAAACAAACTAAAAACTAAGTTTAACGTGTGGCTAGATGCGCGTACAACGTGAAGTGATCCATAAAGTAGCAGGGGAGGCATTCGCACTTGCTTAAACAGCATTTAAAGAAGCTGGAGGAGAACGTAAGCTTCAGGAGGCTTTGCAGTATGCTTCACTTACTCTCTCCAGTCAAGGTATTGGATCGGCTACACTAAGTTGGACAGAAAAAATAA
>NZ_ASRY01000201.1 GCF_000520815.1 Paenibacillus maysiensis
CAGCGCTGATTTTGCGCTACATGATTGGCTAACGGGAAACGTTAGTTGAATGACAACAGAGGCAGACGCAAGACTTTATTTATCAAGTCTTGTGTCTGCCGCTGCTCCTTTTAATGGATCAGTCTAAAACTTATTTTTCAAAAGCTAACGATTCTTCAATTCTAAAATCGCGCTAAATCAACGACTCCAGTCTAATACTTTATTTTCTTCTGACAACCGATGCGTTAATTCAAACTTTTAGGACCTTTATGGTTGTGTTTCGCCGAGCTTAAGCCGCAGCAGCCCTTCTCTTATTGTAGGAGCTTCTCGGCTAGGCAGCTCCTTCCGCTCCTCGGCTACCGGGATCATGGGCTCCCATTTGTTTTCATCCGTCCGACTTCTTTCAAACCAGGTCCACTCTCCGGAGGTCAAATGCGGCGTCGGCATGATGATACGACTGGCATCGGGCGTTCGCTCAAGTACAGTTGTAAGGACAGGTCCGACCCGGAAGAAGACTTCCATTCGTTGTAACGCTTGAGTATAATATTTTTCCGGCAAGTTCAGTGCTTTGGCTGGAACCACGTCTGTATAGGAGAAAATCGATGCACTTGGATCAAAAAGCAAAGTCGCATAGATCGGTCTGTTCGTCAGTGGTAACTCAAAAAAAGAAGCTTCACCAATCTCCTCCAGATATGGAGAATTAGCTCGATTGGATTTGTGAACGCAATAGAACTTTGTATAATCGTCGTTTAAATAGTAACCAATTAACCCATCCTTGGGAGAGTACAGGTTGCCCAGTTTTACTTTGAATTTCTTCTTTACATAATCTGGGCGGTGGCGAAACAGTGGGAAGTATTTAGGATGAAATAAGTCTTCTCCATCCAACTCTAAAGATAACTTGACTCTGGCCAGAACAAGGGGCCTGCCAATTATGACGCTTAACGATTTGTCGAATGAACGCTCCTTTGGGTTAATCACCCACAACGTCTCATCAATCGCTGGCAATAATGCGCTTAATGCTCCGCCCTGGTCCGGCGCATGGGTCAGACCATGGATGAAACGCTCCAAATGCCGGTTGCGCTCGCGCCAAGCAAGATCAGACAAGGACTCAACTTCAGGAGCGGGTTCCCAAACAGTCGTTCCCAAAGATCCCACCCGTCCATTTAACCTCACTTCCCCGAGGATTTTACCGTACGGGTCATATAATGTCAGCCCCCTATCCAAATGGTTCGGAAGCACCCATCCACAAATGGGCTGTGCCTCGGGAGACGTGTTCAACTCATCTTCATCACGTTCGGACGACACCCAATGAAACTGAAGCCGGGCGCCCTGATCAATACGCGGCTTCAGTTCTACAATGCCCGGAGTATCGCTTTCGGTTCGCAAGGATTCGGCAATAAAGGTCGGCGTTAAGGGCATCTCAATCTCCTCAACTTGTCCAAAAGCATCGACTATTGCCAGTCGTTTCAGCTTAAGGTGACCGCTGCGGATCGGTTGAAACAAAGACTCCGGACTTCTGTCCGAAATACTGGCTGCAAAGGGCATGGCTGTGCTTTGGTTTTCCAGCAGAATGGCCATATCCTCCGCCTCCTCCCCAATGGGGATGGGATGCATTCGGGGATCGTGTTGCAAAAGTTGACGATGCAGCCCACCAAGTGTCTGTGACAGAACATCCCACTCTTTCATACCTGCAATGAATTCTCTAAGCTTTAGTGGAATGCTGATCGGTTCCGGATGATGGTCCACATAGTGTTGCAGCCGGTCTCTGATTGAGAATGCGGAGTGTGCTCCTAAATAGGTACGGCCGCTAAAGGTTTGAGCGGGTTGCATTGTTGGGTGATCGGCGCAGCGTAGCTCTCGTCCGTCGAATTGCCAATTGACGCTTGTGTATGGTATCGCTGTCCACTCTGCCTCCCACTCCAAAAAAAGCGGTTTCCAGGGTTGCTCCCAAATCTGCTTTGTATCATCGGGGATGGGGAGCAAGAGACCCTCGGACACAAATTCGGGCAACTTTCCTGCTGATGTTTCGGTAAAGTTTTCGCTAAATTCATAGACCACGCAATTGATATTTGGACGCGCGGGCAGATTCAATTGTTTGTGGTAACCGGAGATCAAAACCACAGGATCACTCGGTGACCAAAAACGGGGCATATCCTCACATGTCAATTGCTTTGTGCTCCCTATTTGAGTCAGATGGTCGTTGATTATAGCCACGAATTTCTCAACATCTTCAGACTGCCGAGTGCGCTGCCCAAGCTGGTGGCTTAAGATTTCAATAAACCTGGATAATTCAGCCGCCTCCGCACATCCGTCTCTACGGCATTTCTTCTTCCACTTCCACCAGGCTTCGTAGAGTTGCTGCTGTCTGGTAGATACGTTGCGGTATGTCTCGTCCAGTCCAAGCTGAAGAACATTAAGCTGTGCTAACAAATGACGAAGTTGAAAGCCATCATCCGTCTGAGCAACGGCTGCAGAAGGGCGTAGTTCTGGAGACTCCTTTCGGTCAACCAGTTTCCACACAATACCACCGCGTGAGCTGCGGAAGCCCGATTTATGAATAACATCATCAATCGTTTCCTCCCCTCCTGCCTCTTCCAGTGCGTCCAACTGTCCATACAGAAAGACCTCCAGCAGTTGACTAAATGACTGGGAGTTTGATCCACTGATACTTCCCATTAACTCACATATTGCGTCGGTTGATGTCATACCAATCGTCACCGTATGGTTGGGGTTATTATTACGTGGCGTACGGGCAGGATCGCCTGATCTGACCCACCGGACCTGCTCAATGTTTCCCTTCAGCAAGGTTCGGCGAGGGAGTTGACCGGAATCATCGATCTTCCATTGATACCTATTCAATATCAACAGTAGCTGCTCCCGCGAACGAACATGATGTAACGGATCTTCATGAGAACTGGAGAACCACCCCAGCACCGTATAATTGAGATCGACTTCAGTATCTTCCGGAATACCCTCCAATCGATCATGGATAGAGAAAACATTTTCATTACCCGGTTGAAAAGCCGAGAAGGAGAAGTCGCCGCAACCGTCGGCTGTTAAAAATAAGTCGGCGGGAAAACGCAGCTCCTCCCAATCTTCTAACCGCTTTTTCTCTCCAATGGAATTAAACCTTTCAAAATCCTCATTGAAGGTTCTATAGGGACTGCCCTTTGACGAAATACGCCATAATTTATCGCTAACAACAATCCACGAAGCGTCATACGGGGAGCTGTCAACTCCATGCAGCTTACGAGTAATCAGCCAGCGGTTGGGAACCAGCGGATAACGAATATCCGACTTGTCCTTTGATAAAATAACTTGAGTGAATCCGCTTGGCAATTCCCACTGCAAATAAATCCCGTTATTGTCCGGATTATTGCGGAAGTCGTCTTCCAGATCTCCGAAAGGAAGCGGCTCAGGAGAGTCCCACCGATCCAGCATAGCATAATCCATTCGATGCCTCCGAAAAGGCCGGTTTTGCCGGATATAATCGTTCACTACAAGCGCATCCAGCAGCATAGGCACGCACAATCCATTCTTCAACATGGCACAAGCACTCCTTTCAGGGTTGAATTTCAAATACGCCTTGATCGGCTCCGTTCAGTAATTGCAGGTTAAAGTGAGTCGGCATCCACTGGTCATCATCTGTGGCCTCGGGGATGTTAAGAATCAGCTCAGACATACATTCATTAGCTTTCAGGACTCCATTGTTTGGATTAATATAATTATTGATGGGGACTTTCACCGGTTGTCCTGTGCTATCATTGACAATGTCTCCGATCTGACCGGGTTCAATATGTCTGACCGTGATAGTTCCTTCATCATTCATCCCGTAGCTGAGTCCTTCATGGGGTTCCGTAATTGTGATTCTCTTCGGGACTTCCCGAAAAATCGTCAACATAACTTGCTCCTGTAGCCGCAGAGGGTTTTCCGTGCCGGCATCACCATGATCGTTATAGCCCTTAATCTGCAGAGCAGGCCAGCCGGAAACCAGCGCGGATCTTAACAGCATACCAAAAAGATGTTTTGTTCCAGGCGTCGCTACATTCCGAATCCTCTGATTCACAAATACATCAAATTTGGTTTGCACGCCGATACTTGTCGCTCCCTCGATAAAAAAACGGATCCAGGACGAATCGATCCGAAACACTCTCATATGTTCGGTGGGTAGCATCTGATCCATAGGCACCATGTGTGAGAGCGGGATATCCACATGTTCGGCCGCTTCCCTGATCCAATCAGTAACCTTCTTTTGTTCCTCACTCGAACGTAAGGTGTTAAAGTATGAAAGATCCCTGCGGTCCATTATCCGTTCGATGACTTTAATTGGGTTAGGTCTGTGCCTGCGGCGTTCCCTTCTCCAAGCCACTCGCTTTTGAGTCAAGACAGTTTGTTCGGTATTATATTTGAGCGCTTTCTGTACATTGTTAGCCCACTCTGGATTAAAAAATATGTCTTCAAACCGATCGCTGATTATGGTATCATCATCGTCCGTTAAGTAATGTTTGGCAAATAAAGAGGTCAGATTTTTCCTCCATTTCATGAGGTTGACCGTAAACTGGGTATCGGCCAGAGCCATTAATCTCCCCAATTCGAAAGCTACGGCATAGGAAAGATCGAACGTCCCGTACTCACCGTCATAAACCATCGCTTCTTGGGAAGTATAGCTGGAAATAATATCTGGCTCCGGCGGATTGCTTACGGGAACGAACGGTCCCCGGTACCAAGCAAGCGTCTCCTCTCCCGATCTCGTATGATAAACAAGCGGCACATAACCATCGTTTAATCTGTTCTTGATATGCTCAACGCCGCTTGTCGGCATAAGCTGCGGATATCTCAGCCAGGTGTCGTTTCCGGAAGTATGTTGAAGCAATTGTTCCATCAATTCATGAAAACTCTCACCATTGCTGGGGAATGAAGTGAACGACCAGTGATACAAACACAGCATTCGAACCTTTACTATCCCTGAAGGCCAATTATTTTCGAGACAAGGCTCCAAGCCTTCGAGGGAAACTAGGTATACTCTGAACTGGTTACCGTCGTCCTGATCGACCAGCGGGAAGCGGTGCGCCGTGATCACAGACATTCCCTGAGATTCATCCGTTTGATTAGTACGTGCTCCGACAAAATAACGGAGGCCTCGGGACTGGATGTCCGGCATGAGTTCCTGGAACTGCTGGACCGTAATTTCGATATATTGACAGAGTGTATCCGCTTCTTCCGGAAGCACATCTTCTAGCTGAGGGATGTAGAGAGTTGGATCCGAACTATGCTGAAACTGATTGACTGTTCCCTTCAGCGGCTTACCGTCTCCAGGCCATTCGCTTTCCCTGAGCATAAGCAGAGCAAGCCAAGGCAGGTTCTCCCCGGCGTTGTCACGAAGATTAAGCTTCTTCTGCCACAGCATACCCGGCCTGGTGATGGTCAAATGCGGCAGGATATTTCCAAATTTTCCTTTACTGTTATTAGGCGGGTGGATTCGGATTTCATTTTGATCCAGGGAAAACGGAGAACCTTTGACATGAAAAAATTGAGTGGCACTAGCTGGGATATTCCCAGTTGTGTGATACCTGACATCCTGTTCAGCGGTTAACTGATATTTTCCGGCATAAAGTCTGGGCCGACGTTGGTCGTAGAGATGCACCTCATCTGAGGTCAAAATCCGGGTTCTTAGCTTATACATATCAGCACATCTCCTCTCTTTAGGAAGTCCTAAGCATCATCGGCGGTTCTCGAAACAGTTCGGGGGCATGAACTGCAAGTCTGGACATCGAGTCATCGTGATTGTCGGGGTAGATTCCGGCATGTACCAAAGCTTCAATGATATGTTTACGTTCTTGAGGTGCTTGCCCTTGACTGATGGAATCTTTTATTAATGTGATACTATTGTTATTCTCTCTCGGAATCCCGCGTGTCTGTGTGGGAACGATTGCTGCAATATAAGCGGTGCCCATCAGTTCCATCTCATACTTCTGTTGAAGGTTGATGCTTGCCCGTGGCTGATCGGAAGGAGGCAGCGGAACTCCGGTGACACCCATAATATGTTGCATAAGTGTGGAGCCGGGCGATTCGCTTCCTCCAATTCCCCAGAGTGCTTGAGGTACACCGCTCTGTATTTTTATTAGATCAAAATTATTAAGCGGATCTGCATCTCCGGTACTATCGAGTGTTAAAGACAAAACGGATTCATCCATCTTGTTAACGCCCATTGGTTGAATTCCGGGCTCATCGCTGATCGCCGGCACCACATATTCTTTAGTCATATTTGCGCGCTGAAGATGTATTAGTGGGATACCTGTGGACACAGTAAATTGAAATTCTTCGGGTTGTACAATCCATTCCCCATTGGGCAGCTCACGAAGAAGCCCCTTTGAGGGTTGAATACGTACGAAGTGTTCTTTACCTGGCAGCATCGCTTTAAATTCGTTTTCGCTGATCGTGTCTGTACTGCTAGGTCTGTCGTCGCCAAATTCTATCGTAATGCCAAAATGTTTGTACCCCAAATACACCTGGCCGCCTGTGGGTTGACCCCATAATTGAAAATCCGCCCCAAACTCAACTTCGAGTGTGTAAGAGCCGATCCATTTGTGATGAAGCCGTACAGAAGCGCCGACATTCACTCGGAAGGAGGCATCAAAATAGAATGGCTTCCACTTTACAAGCACATCTGCTTGAGCGGTGAGCCAAGCTTTGATATCGCCGCCGCCGTAACTCAGTTCTAAGCTACCGCCGCCCATCACACATGAAGGCGTTAAGGCAAAATAGGAGTCCCCTTTGATCGTTCCCCATCCAAGCGGCCAATTCACAGAGATTCTTGACAATGAAGGATAGTGATCCGGCTTATGAAACTGCGGATGATAGCCTCCGGCCGATATGACAAAATCCCCTTTGTATGGCTCCTTGTACCAGAACCAAGCCGCATAACCGCCGGTAATGGTGCTGTCCTTACTAAAGAGGAATGAATTGTCCGTAATCTTGCCGGTGATGCCCACAAATCCTTCGGACGGCCGCCAATTGCCTTTGAGAACTGTTTCGATGAACACAAAACGGTTGTTAGCATCCGGCAATTCGAGAGTGGATTGACCCAGGAGAAGTAATTCGAGTTCTTTACCGAACTGTCCGATCAGCAGAACTTTGGATCG
This sequence comes from Paenibacillus maysiensis, assembly GCF_000520815.1. GTDB lineage: Bacteria > Bacillota > Bacilli > Paenibacillales > Paenibacillaceae > Paenibacillus > Paenibacillus maysiensis. Next base: position 7,122 of record NZ_ASRY01000201.1, read on the forward strand.
GATGAATTTAAAAGTGGTAAATTCCAGTCCGACCGCCAGCCAATTGGTGCCTATTTCATCCCGAAGCCATGGGCGGTGTGAATCTTCCAGCTCCTCCAAGGCATCATCAATTTCCTTCCCCTTTAACAACGGGAGCTTGGCCACATCTTCAATCGGTGGCTCCAGGAATCGTTTGTTGAGCCCAAAACCCAGACCAAGACTCTCAACATAAAAATAGGGGGGGCCTCCCAAATCCCCATTCGTTCTTACATAAACAAATAAAGAGGGAACGCCTCCCCGTTCAGAATATGACCCAATGGCACTGAAGCTGCGCCCAAATGCTTCCATGACTGCAAATCCGCTGTATCTGCCTGTGGCTGAGTTCTCCAGGAGCCCGCCGCTGATAAGCATGGGTGAAATGTTATAGGAAAGTTTCATCCCGCTCAAATGATAATCCGGTGTCCATTCCCAGATTGATGTGCTTACAGCAAGACCTTCCAGGTCGAGCTCAACCCCAGAGATCGCCAGCAATGCGTCAAGCATCAGATATAGCTTGCCTCGACTGTACTTCAACCCAATCCGGCGGAATGTAAGTGGGCCAACAGGGTATTGGAGATCGTACCATTGCTCTCTCCGATAATCGGTCTCCTCCAGTAAACGCCCAGGAGACCATAGCATTGGAGCGAAAGCGGCTGAGTCGTCACCGAAACCGAGGAAGAGATTAACCGAAATACCCTTTGGTCCGAGGACGAGTTCCCCCCTGATTCTAACACCGTGATACATCGTTTCTTCGGGAAAAAGCAGACTTGGGTCATGAGTAACCTGTTCAATCTCTTGGTTCCAACGACTTACCGAAGCGACCTCTCTATCTGCAAAAACAATATGCTGAAAGGTAAACGAGATAAAACCCAATTCAGGTATCTTTTTTCCAAAAAGCTCCATCTCGCCTAGCGAAAATGTGGAAGTGCCATTTGTCTGAAGCATCCAAGCATACGTATATCGACCGGAGATGAGTTCCGCATATAGAAGAAACTTTCCACGACCGTTCTTTTCTTCCGCTGTAACAATCCAGGTTGAACCAGGATGTTCAGGATATGCCTGAATATTCTTTAGTGGTATTCCGGCGATTTCCGACGGCATCTCAGGTATTTCGCTCGAATTCAAAAGCTGAGCCAGAATTTCCAAAATTGTTTTTTCCGCAGTGGCAATCACTATACCCATTACGATCCTCCCTAGCATACTTTAGTTGCCCGTATTATTCGATATTGATCGAGAAATATGCAGTATCACAAAAATTATGAACCGTATTTTTAGAGCTTTATTTAACGATCAGATGTGAGTAATGCTAAACCTTCTTTCACTGGACCTTTTCCCTCGCAAAATATAAAACTGGAAAGTTTAATTCGGCTGCCAACTTGGCCCACGCCGGTTGCAGGTAACTGGCAGCAGTCCTGAAGCCCACGTACTAATCCAGATAAGCTCTTGTGACGCATGATCATTTGCTGCCGACTGCGAGGAGCCTCTCTACCCCACGACTTCGTCAAGCACTTCCGGATCTGCCGCCATGTTTTACCGCGGCGGCCGGAGGGTGAAGCAGTTGCGACGAAGGAAATGTGAAGGCGGTCTCCTTGTTCTCCTCCTTCTGCGGAGGCCCGTCCGTCATCCAGCTTTTTCACCGTCCCGGTGCTTCGCTTCTGTTGCATGAACTTCAGGCCAATTGCCGTTGAAATTGTCTCGGTGTTGATGCTCCAGTTGGCCGAGACATGCTCTGGACGACAGAAAGTACTGCGACCGGCTGTTCGGCGGCGAACCACTCCCGTTGACAAAGAGGACGTTGTCACTTGGCACGCCCTTCTACCGCTATCCAACCGTTGTCGGTCTCTACCGTCATTTGCGGTTCCTTGGCTGCGCGTTGTTTCCTTCCTCATTCTCCCGTGCATCGCTGTTGATGCTGCTGGCAACGCACCGGTATACTGGTGATCCGGTCAGCCGGAAGATGTTCCCCGGATGCCCAGCAGCGTCCGCTGAAGCGCTGCTGGGATCAAGAGGACATAGCCATGCCCCACTCCTTAATATGAGGGTCTATCCACCACCCAGCTCTAAGCACCCTTTCTCGTTTCTCCTCCCTCTGCGCCTTTATCGCTTCTATTTCCTTTTGGGCTTGGCTTTGACGGTCAGAATACGCACTCCTTACCGATCAGTTAAATTCAAACATTTATGACTATTTCTTCATTAAGTAACGGGCAGGTTACTTTAGGATATAAAAGGAAAATATATTTTAGATAACGAACATTATATTGATAATTATAATTATGAATGTGAATTTTAAAAAAAGAGGGATTGTAATGGCTTCAATTGTTCAAATGATACTTAATGATTCTTATAAAATTCGTGACATCGACCGTTTGGAAACAATCAAATTGACGTACAAATTAAAGAACGGGGTACTAGAAGAAATAAAATCACCACATGAAATCTCCCAGATGGGAAGAAGATATTTATCTAGAGATAATATCCCGATATGAATATGAACTCACCAACGGTGGTACGGCTTTTGGAGCATTTGACGGGGATAAATGGGTCTGGTTTGGTGTCTTAGCTCGTAAGTTCAGGGGTTATGATAATGATAGGCTTCAGATTGGCCTCATGTATGTGACACGGGAATATCGAAGAAGAGGAATCGGTAGCCTAATTATGGAATCACTGAGTACAGTAGCAATTGAAAAAGAGGCAAAGTACTTATATATATCGTCTACCGAGACTGAATCTGCAGTGAAGTTTTATACTAGTCATGGTTCAGCTATTACATCAGAGATTGATTCGGAATTATTTGAAAAAGAACCTAATGACATTCACATGCTAAAGAAATTATAATCACCAGATTACAGTTGGTTATTTAGCTCTAACAGGAAACGTTAGTTGAACGACAACAACGGCGGCAGTCTAAGACTTTATTTATCAAGTCTTGGTTCGCCGCTGCTTCTTTTAATGGATCAGTCTAATACTTATTTTTCAAAAGCTGATGATTCTTCAATTCAAAAACCGCGTTAAATCAATGACTCCAGTCTAATACTTTATTTACTCAGTCTACAACTTTATTTGTCGAGTCTAACACTTTATTTTTCAGTCTAAAATTTTATTTTCTTCTGACAGCAGATTTCGGAAGTAAGAAAATGAAGGCTTTTTACGAGAAAATTTCTAAAGAAAACCTAACAAAGTTGCAAGATAACCTGCGTGAACAAGCAAAAATAGAGTCGATGGGCGAGAAAGTTGGATAGTGTTTCGTGAACAACGGTATACAAATACTTGACAACAGAATTGATGAGCAGTTTCTGGACGTAACCGGAAGTCTCTCCCTGTTCGGAGATCCGGTGAGCATCGCAAGTGAAATTCAACAAAAAGTAGTGTCACAAACAGGGATATGGATTCGTATCGGTATCAGTTCCAATAAAATGCTCGCTAAAATGGCGACAGATATATGGGCCAAGAAGAACGAAAGCGGCATTTTTGTCCTTCCTCCATCCGACATTGCAGCGTTGCTATGGTCTCAGCCGATTCGCAGTATGTTCGGTATTGGCTCGCGCATGGAACGGCATTTGGAGAGGCTTGGATTGCATACCATTGGAGACATCGCACGTACTCCCTTACCCCGGCTTCAGGACAAATTCCGGTCTCATTTCGGCAAGCAGTCAGATATTCAGGCAGAAGTTTTATGGCGAACTGCTAACGGTCTGGATCACAGTCCGGTCAAGCCGGAAACATTGGATACGCCCCCAAAATCCATCGGTCATATGATGACCCTGCCTCGGGATTATGTCCAGCCTGCGGAGGTGGAGACTATCCTGCTTGAGTTGACAGAAGAGGTATGCCGGGACTCCCGCCGCAAAGGATATATGGGCTCGGTTGTGACCGTTCATTGTATATGCAGTCCGCACGAGGCACCGACCGGGTTTTCCCGCCAGATGAAGCTGCCCGATCCTACAAACCGTACCGAAAAGATATATGAAACCGTAAAAAAAATATTTTATACCTTTTGGAACCATATGCCCGTGAAGCGTGCGGGTGTCACTTTAAGCGGCTTGATGAATGATCAGCTGTATCAGCTTGACTTTTTTGAAGATCAGGAGCGATCCCGGGCTTTGGAAAAAGTAACAGACACCTTAAGGGATCGATATGGTCAGGCGATCATCATGCGTGCATCGTCGTTAACAAACGCGGGGCAGGCTCTGGAGCGATCCGTCAAAATTGGCGGTCATTACAAATAAAATCTCTCTATTAACACCCAGACTATTACCCGGGGAATTAAATACGAACGAAGGCTACGGAATACACTATACTGAACAGAAAACAATCGGGAAATAGAGGAACAAGCAGAAAAGGACCGCCTGACATCAGGCAATCCTTTTCCAGCTTGGATGAGCATCGAGCATTCAGAGAGATTTTAGAACATCCTACGTATGTCCGGTTAACGAAACATCCCCCACAACTTGATCAGATGAAACGTGTTCGACGGATCGATTTTTTGCGCCAGCACGAAGGCCGTCAATTGTTCTTCCTGTGCAGCCGTCAGCCGCTCGTTCAAAATAGCAGAAGTGGACTTCACAAGTTGACGTACCTTGGCTTTGTTTTGCAGGTCCGCCTTGGTCACGCCTTCGATCTGCTGCTTAACCCGTTCCTTAAGCACACGATTTTTCATTTTCAACTTAATCCGCTCCACCAATTGCGGACTGATTCCATATTGCTGATAGCTCAATGTTACCGCACCTCCCATATCATTCGGTCATTCCCAAATATATGACGGCCAGCCTGTCCATTGTGCCTATCTGTTTAAAACTATAAAAACAGCCTTATGATTCAAGGTGTATTAGTCGATAAGATCACCCTGGAAAATCTGCTCTTTTTGCAAATAGCCACGCAATGCTTCATACTGCGGAGATGTCCAAAAGGACGAGTCCGCGATCAGAGCAGTCGCATCTTCACGGGCCTTTTCCAGCACCTCAAAATCCGCTACCATATCTGCTAACCGAAACTCGGGCAGCCCACTTTGCTTGGTACCGAAAAAGTCACCCGGCCCCCTCAAATCCAAGTCACGTCTAGCTACCTCAAAACCATCGTCCGTATCGGTCATAACCTTCATCCGCTCCTGACCAACCTCCGACTTAGGATCAGCGATCAGTACACAATACGAGGCATGTGCTCCCCGTCCAACTCGTCCACGTAATTGATGTAACTGGGATAACCCAAAACGATCCGCATCCATAATGATCATTAGCGTCGCATTGGGGACGTCTACCCCCACCTCCACAACCGTCGTTGAAACGAGCAACTGAACCTCATTCGCATAGAAAGAACGCATAACTTCTTCCTTTTCTGCGGGAGTCATTCGTCCATGTAGTAGCCCAACGCGGTAATGCGGAAAAGCCTGCTGCATTTGAATATGCAAATCGATGGCATTCTGTACATCCAGCTTCTCCGACTCTTCAATCAACGGACAGATCAGATAAGCCTGCCGTCCCTGATCCACCTCACGGGAAATAAGTCCGAGCACACGATCCATCAGATCATGCTTTACCCAATACGTAGAAATCGGAATACGCCCCTTTGGCCGCTCTGACAACGTAGAAACATCCATATCGCCAAACACAGTGATCGCCAGCGTACGCGGGATCGGTGTGGCCGTCATCGTCAGCACGTCGGGATTATAGCCCTTACGGCGCAGTACACTACGCTGGTTCACTCCGAATCTATGCTGCTCATCCGTTACAACAAGCCCAAGCTGGCGAAAATATACATCCTCCTGAATAAGGGCATGCGTGCCCACCACAATATCCAGCAGACCCATCTGGAGCGAAGCCAGTAGCTCCTTACGCTTCTTCCCGGTCGTACTGCCCGTCAACAACCCCACACTAATCCCAAACGGTTCAAATAACTTGTGAAGCGACCGCATATGCTGTTCAGCCAAAATTTCCGTTGGCACCATCAGCGCCCCCTGAAAACCGGAACGCACCGTAGCAAACAAACCAATGGCGGCAACAACGGTTTTACCTGACCCAACATCCCCTTGAAGCAGACGGTTCATACAATAAGGCGAGCGCAGGTCATGCAGTATTTCAAGCTCCACTTTCTTCTGAGCATCCGTCAGCTCAAACGGCAAGGCCCTCACAAATTCGCGAACCGTGGCATTATCCACTGTATGTACAACCCCATCTGCCCGGCCGCGGTTCAACGCACGGAATGCCTGCATTTTCAACTGAAATAAAAACAGCTCTTCATACACCATCCGGCGGCGGGCCTCTTGTCCCTCTCGATTGTCCTGAGGCTGGTGTATACCTGCAATAGCCTGCTTACGCGGCATTATACTGTATTTACGTACAAGTGACTCCGGTAAAATTTCGGGAATCATTTCACCAAACTGCTGGAGTGTCTGGTTCATCGTCTTGCGCATCCAGGTCTGCGTAATCTTGCCGCCTACGGAATACACAGGCTGAAGCGTCCCCGAACGAGCGACTCCTTTATCGGGAAACTCAGAATCTGCAACAGTCATTTGCATCCGTTTGAGGTCCCATTTACCAGTCACCACAATTTCACGACCTGAGGTTAGCTGCTCCTTCATGAAATGCCGATTAAACCACGTTGCTGTAAACATCCAATCCTCGGCCATCAATTTACAAGTCAACCTTGATTTGCGCCCGTAACGCTGAAGCACCGGAATGCCCATGATTTTAGCCTGCACTGTAATTTTATCTCCGTCCTTCACTTCGCTCAGCGAACGCAGACGGTAATCCTCATACCGGAACGGATAGTATTCCAGCATGTCCTGCACGTTAGAAATGCCAAAAGCGTGAAGCTCTCCTTCTTTGAGAGCACTCACGCCATGTATTTGTTTTAAAGGTATTTGATCCAAATGCAGCATATTACCTCTCATCTCCGGCCGGCCATACAAAAATGCCAATCGTTCCTGGTCCTACATGGGTCCCAATAACAGCGCCAAGTTCAGTATATATTCGATCTCCCAGCTCAAAGTGTTCTGCCAACTGTGCCTCGAACGCTTCTGCTGCCGAACGATCTGCCGTATGGCCTACAGCAATATTAATTTTTTGGCCCTTTAAATCCCGCTCCAGCAATTCAATGATTCTTGCTGTCGCTTTTTTATGTCCTCTTGCCTTGTCTGCCGAATAAATGATACCTTCCTTGTCCATCGAGAGAATCGGCTTAATATTGAGCAGGGTGCCAACCATTGCCGCTGCCTTGCCAATACGTCCGCCTTTTTGCAAGTATTCCAGGGTATCCACCAGGAAATACAAACAACGACGCTCCCCACGACGTTCCACAGCCCGAACAATATCAGCCGGGGATTGCCCGGCAACCGCCAGCTCTGCCGCATAAACCACTAGCATGCCGTATCCGTATGAAGCTGATTTGGAATCCACCACGGTCACTCTATGTTCATGCTTCTCCAGCATGGATTTACCCAGCAGAGCAGACTGATACGTTCCACTCACGCCGGAAGACAAATGGATGGAAACGATCTGGCTCTCGGGATGTTGCTCCAACAGCGTCGTAAATGTCTCCAAAAAGCGGGCTGGTGAAGGCTGTGACGTCGTAGGTAGCTCATCAGCCCGTACCAGTTCGCTGTAAAATTGCGCAGCAGACATCTCAATGCCGTCAAGGTAAGTCGTGTTTCCAAACATCACCGTCAGCGGCACAATGACTATCCCGAGACGGTCTACCAGTTCCTGTGGAATATCAGCCGTGCTGTCGGTCACAATGATGGTGTTACTCATCGGTCAGACCTCCTTTTGTGGTGAGCTTCTATGGACGCTCTACAGCCCATCAAGTTTCCACCGAAAACAGGTAAGGATAAATCGGCTGACCACCTTCATGAACTTCCACTTCAGCATCCGAATAATTTTCTTCAAGCCATGCAACGAGCAGCTCTGTATCTTCTTGCTTCGCATCCGAACCTGTGAGAATCGTAACAATCTCATCACCATTCACCAACATTTTGGTCAGCAAAAGACGAGCCGTTGCGATTAATTGTTCTTCAGTCGCTACAATTTTGGAATCCTGAATACCGATATAATGGCCGGCCGTAATGTGCAGGTCATCAAGCGTCGTATCCCGTACTGCATAGGTTACCTGCCCTGATTTCACGCGGTTGACCGCGTCCCGCATGCTGTCCTGATTGGCCTCAAAGGCTTCTTCCTCCTGAAAAGCGAATGCCGCAGCAATACCCTGAGGAATCGTCTTGCTCGGAATAACCGACACCAGGCGCTCCATCTCCAGTAGCTCACGGGCCTGCTCTGCCGCCAGAATAATATTGGAATTATTCGGCAGGATAAAAATGTGCTGAGCCGCAATCGAGCGAGCCGCATTAACAAAGTCTTCCGTACTTGGATTCATCGTCTGACCACCGGAAAGGACAACATCCACACCTAAGCTTCTGAAAATATCAGCAATCCCTTCGCCTGAAGCCACTGCTACGAAACCATAGGGTGCCAGCTCATGAGCCGGTGGCTCAGATGGCTCCTCCACACGTGCAGGCTCTGTCGGTATTTCAGCAAACCACTCAGGCTCAGGAGCGCCATCCATACCCGCAGACAACAAATCACGATGCTGCTCGCGCATATTCAGAATACGAATCTGTGTAATTTCCCCGTAACGTAGCGCCAGATTCAACACTTCGCCCGGAGCCTTGGAATGAACATGAACCTTAATAACATCATCGTCAGAAATAACAATGATAGAGTCTCCATCCACAGATAATGCTTTCCGGAAGGCTTCCTCATCAAAGTCCGTACCTTGGGCTTCTCCCAATTGTCGATTAATAAAAAATTCCATATCATATAAAAATTCAATATTTTCCGTTTCAAGCTTCGCCTGCGCCGAAATCGGTGCATCCGGTGAAGGAGCAATCACTTGCGCCGTCGGACTCTCAGATACATGAGGAGCATAAGCAGTGCGTACATTCTCCCCTTTTACAATTGGAACTGTCACCAATCCGCTTCCAAGCTGCTGCATGAACCCTTCATAAATATACACAAGTCCTTGTCCACCCGAGTCCACAACCCCTACTTGCTTCAGTACCGGAAGCATGTCCTGGGTCATGGCAAGCGTTTCCTTCGCTTTGGCAAGCACTTCTTCCATCAGTTCAGTAATGTCATTTGTCCGGCGTGAGAAAAACACAGCATGCTTGGCCGCTTCCTTCGCCACGGTAAGAATTGTACCCTCCACCGGCTTAACCACCGCCTTGTAGGCTGCATCCACCCCGCTCTGCAATGCCGATGCGAACTGAAGGGTATTCAATTCCTCGTATGGGGCAGCGTAACGGCTGAAGCCACGAAACAACTGAGACAGGATAACCCCTGAATTGCCGCGGGCTCCCATCAGCAAACCTTTGGATAATATGCCGGACATGACACCGATGGAGGAAGAATCCCCCCTCTTTAATTCTGTTACGCCCGCGCTCATCGTCAAATTCATGTTAGTTCCTGTGTCACCGTCCGGCACCGGAAATACATTAAGTGAATTGACGTGTTCCGCATGCTGCTGTAATTGTTCCGCCCCGGCTAAAACCATTGCGGTAAAATCTGTTCCATTCAAAGAACGATTACTCAAGAGAATTCCCCTTCCTAGCTTAATACACTTGTTTTGCTATCAACCTTCCGCATCGTCATGTTCATCTGTGCGGACAGGTTCAATTGAATTATACTAAAGCCAGACGACGAATACGAATGTCACACTTTCGTAAGCTTATCGTACCCACGGCCTGATCGGCCTTTCACAGGTCTATATATGAAAAACCAGTCAACCACCCGACACTGAAACATCGGCTGGAATGATAAATATGGTTCCGCCTCTGATCTGTCCGGCATGACTGGAATAAGAATTCACATTCCAACTATTACAAGAATATTCACAGCAATAGCTATCCCATATTGTACTATAATGCGTAAGAGAAATAAATAAAGTTTTTGAATCGGTTGACGGAGCTTTTTTGACTATGATATTATATATAAGTATTGTTTTGTTCAGGTTAGTGACTTACAAAGTCCGACTGACCCAGTCGGCCTGAAGAGCGACCCGTTCCATACGGAACTTGGTTATTTTCAGAATAGGAGGTGGAATCATGTCTCGTAAATGTTCTGTAACAGGCAAAAAGCCTGGCACCGGTAACCACGTATCTCACGCTAACAACCGTAATCGCCGTACTTGGGGCGTCAACGTACAGAAAGTTCGTATTCTCGTTAACGGTAAACCGAAACGCGTTTATGTCAGCACTCGTGCATTGAAGGCCGGTAAAGTAACTCGCGTGTAGTCGCAAAAAAATAACGTTATAAACAAAAGGCACCTCGTTTTAAACGGGTGCTTTTTTGGTTATTCAAAATGTTACATCCATCTGGTCCATGATGTCAAAATGTCAGGCATCTTCCCGCGCGTTCCTGCCGTTTGCTGTCGAGCTACCTGTCTGTCGTTGTGCCCGGGAAGCATGCCCTGTGTACCTTGCTCTTCATTTTGCATCCTGTGTGTACGTTACGTGCAATTCAGCTTTTCTGGAATGTATTCAGAATGGCTTTGACGAATCCACCCAGAAATCTTGGTAGCTTGATTGTATAAAACTTCATGCTTCACCCTCCCCATCATCCTCGTGCATCCGTTCTCTGTAGTTTATGCAACCTGTCAAGGGTTGTTGCCATACAAAAAAAGGCTACATGAGAATCCCGCTCATGTAACCATATTTATGCACATCTATCCCATGCTATACCATTAGACAAGTCCACGAACATACAGATATGCTGAGAGTATGAAAATAAAACAGCACAATCAGAACGGCAACGAGTGAAAGAAGAGCGTTCCAAGGAGCCTTCACCAGTGAGAAGCAACTTAGGATCTCACCTGTCACCATACTCGCTACCGTCATCCACAGCGCTTCGCTCAGCTTCACTTGGACGAATGAGCTGCACTGTCCCGAATAGCCGCAATAGCCGCTCCACGGTCCGCTCTGCCGAATACCGCACTACCAGCCACCAGAACATCAGCCCCTGCTTCAAATACGGCTGGTGCCGTCTCCTCCGCAATGCCTCCGTCTACCTCAATATGTACATCCGGACGGCCGATTTCATTCAACCATGTGCGAATCTGTCTGATTTTATCCAGCGTCTCCGGAATAAAAGACTGACCCCCAAATCCAGGGTTAACTGTCATAACCAGAATCATGTCTACATTGGGCAGCACTTCCTTGATCGCATATGGAGAAGTGCCCGGATTAAGGGCCACACCCGCAAGAGCACCTTGCTGCTTGATCAAATGGATGACCCCGTGCAGATGAACACAAGCCTCGGCATGAACGGTGACGATATTAGCTCCTGCCTTCACAAAATCGCCAATGTAACGTTCAGGATGCTCAATCATCAGATGAACGTCCAGAGGAAGACTCGTATGCGGACGAATAGCCTGAACGATAGGAGGCCCTAAGGTAATGTTGGATACAAAATGACCATCCATGACATCCACATGAATCCAGTCTGCTCCACCTGCTTCAGCTTCCGCAACTTCACTGCCCAAGCAGGCAAAATCAGCTGATAAGATCGACGGTGCTATTTTTAACATATGCTCAGTACCTCCGTTTTTTTTCTTTTAATTCCTGATAGAACTGCAAATAGTTATCATATCGGCCCTGCGAAATATGTCCTTCTGCCAAGGCCTCTCTCACTTTACAGCCAGGTTCGTGAATATGGGTACAGCCCCGGAACTTGCATCCTTCTGCATACGACTGGAATTCACGGAAACATGGAGATAACTCATCCACACCCAGCTCCAGGAAATCCAGTTGGCTGAAACCCGGTGTATCTGCTACAAAACCGCCATTGTCGAGTGGAATTAATTCTACATGACGAGTCGTATGCCGTCCCCGGCCCAGCTTATTGCTAATGGCGCTCGTCTCCAGCGTTAAGCCGGGTTCCAACGCATTAAGCATGGAAGACTTCCCAACACCTGACTGCCCGGAAAACACGCTGATTTGACCAGCCAACAGCTTCTTAAGCTCAGCCGTACCTTCCCCGGTACGGGCACTGGTCACCAGCACCTCATAACCAATCTTCCTGTACATTTCCTGAACAGCCAAAACCGTCCCATCCTCCGAAGGACTGCCCTCATACAAATCGCGCTTTGTCAGACAGATAATCGTATCCAGCCCGGCGTGCTCAATATGCACCAAAAATTTGTCCAGCAGCGGCAGATTTAAATCCGGCTCACGCAGGGAAAACAACAGTACGGCAAGCGTAGTGTTAGCCACTGGCGGGCGAATAAGCTCCGTCGTGCGCTTCCTAATCTCATTAACCATACCTTCCCCGTTTTCAGTCAGTTCGTAAACGACCCGGTCGCCGACAAGCGGCGTAATCTCTTTTTTCTTAAAAATTCCGCGTGCTCTGCATTGTACCGTAGCTTCGCCGGATACAGGCCGCCCATTCTGATCCAGACTGGAGACATAATAATATCCGCTGAGCGCCTTGACGATCAGACCTTCAGGCATGTGTAAGCCGTCCTCCTTTATATGTTTAAGTTCCAAAATTCGAATAATGAAAGCGAATAACGGACAGTATACTGACCTCCGGCAAGATTACTGGTGCTTTACAGCCTCAATGACTTCACCCTATTTTTTGTAAAGGCCCGTTTCCTTACCTGAATGGTTTGTGTGTTTAACGGCAAACTCACCACGTGTTACGCCCGTGGAGCCCGTTTCGGGGGCAAGAGCGGACGGTTCACCATTACCTTCGGTGCCATCCTGATTGATCGAGTCCTCCCCGTTATTACCACTATCATTTGAAGTATCCTCGCTATTCCCTTGTTCGCCGCTTCCACTGCCATTCTGTGGAGAAGTACCTTCTGGCGTATCCGTCGGTGTGGTCCCAGCAGGCGGAGCAATTTGAGGCATCGTCACCGTTCCATTCTTCGCGTCAATATAAGAAACGGGATACGTATCGACAAATTGTCCATCTTTGTATACAGAGACAACACTGTCCTTGTTCGGAGCCAGCAACAGATTAATAGTGAACACTTGTGTCGTATTAATCGTACGGCTTCCCCATTCCTGGTTTTCTCCACGTGCATCCGTATAAGTGATACGAATCTTGCTGTTTTTACCCTCTTCCTTCGGCGCAACTGGCACATTAAATGGCAGTGTAATCGCTTCTGGCGGATAACCAGTGCTTACATAAAACGTAATTTCCGTATTTGGAGGCAAATCACTGCCAGCCTCTGACGGCCACTGCTTGGTTACTTTGCCTTTTTCCTGCTCATAGCTGAATTCCTCTTTGACCGAGCCAACCTTCAATCCAGCACTTTTGACCTCATTTTCCGCTTCTTTCTGCGTCTTGCCCACCAGATTTGGCATTTTCACGGTAGCAGCGCCCTTGCTGACCGTTAGCACCACCTGTACCGTATCTTTATCAAAGGACTCATTCGCCGCTGGTGTCTGACTTAGGACGGTTCCCACCGCCTGATCACTGAACTGCTCATTCCGCTGAATCTGTGTCTCCTTGATCTGCTGGGAGGTCAACAGCTTGACAGCAGCATCATAGCTCTGTCCTTTGACATCCGGCATCGGAGTCAGCGGCTTGGCAACCCCGACTTTCAGTTCAATTTCTGTTCCCTTCTTAACCACAGATTCCTGTGGATAGCTCTGATAAAAAACAACTCCGGGTGCAACCCCGTCCTTATATTCATGCTTAATCGGGTCCTTAACGGTCAACCCGGACTGACTGATCAACAACTTGGCCTGGTCCTCGGTCTTGGTCAACACATTCGGCACTACAACGTCAGGAACGACGAGCAAATTTTGCACATAGTACACTACGCCACCCATACAAAGAAGCAACACAAGCACCAGCGTGATCCACAAGATCGGCTTCTTTTTACTTTTTTTAGCCGTTTGCTTGCTCTGAAGCTTTTCAGAATCGCCGGATCGAGCAGGCTCGTCGTCTCCACGGGAGGACATTCCCATTTGCTGAGGCTTAATAGCCGGAATAACCCGCGTTTGATCCTCGTCATCCAAATGTGTAAATTCCAGTTTCGATTCATTACGGCGTCCCGGCAGCAGACATGTCTCTAAATCTTTTAGCATTTCATCCGCAGATTGATAACGTTCCTCCGGATTTTTACGCATGGATTTTAAAATGACGTTTTCTACACTTTGCGGAATCAACGGATTAATTTTGCGCGGTTCCTCAAATTCCTCTTGCAGATGCTTGAGCGCCACACTGATCGGACTTTCTCCCAGAAAAGGAAGCTGCGCCGTCAGCATTTGGTATAAGACAATCCCTAGAGAATATAAGTCCGATTTCTCGCCGGTGACGACTCCCTTCGCATGCTCAGGTGAAAAGTAATGGACAGAGCCCACCACAGAGCCTGTCTGGGTAATCGTCGTTGACGTGACAGCTCTAGCAATCCCAAAATCGGTTACCTTGACCCGTCCGTTGCGCCCGATCAATATATTATGCGGTTTAATGTCCCGGTGAATAATCTGATTTTGGTGAGCGTGCTCCAGTGCATCACAAATTTGAGAAGCGATCCGTACCGCTTCATCCACTTGCAGCGGGGCACGTTCCTTAATAATTTCGTTCAGATTTTTGCCTTCTACGCACTCCATTACAATATAATGGATTTCATCCTCTTGGCCGACATCATAAATACTGACCACATTCGGATGGGAAAGCGAGGCCGCAGACTGCGCCTCACGCCGAAACCGGCGAATAAATTCATCATCATGGACAAATTGCTGACGCAGCACCTTGACCGCCACATTACGATTCAGCAGAATGTCTTGAGCCTTGTACACCAGCGCCATACCGCCGCCGCCGATGCGCTCAATAATTTCGTATCTTCCCCCAAGCAGGTGCCCGATCATGCGTCACACCCCTTTTCACTCAATGAAGCTGTGTCATCGGGCAATTCAAACAAAGCTACCGTGATGTTGTCGTCGCCTCCGGCAAGCAGCGCCAGATGCAGCAGACGATCCGCTCGTTCCTCCAGAGGGTTCTCGGCGGCACCTACTACTTTACTAATTTGCTCCTCCGTCACCAGATTACTCAGCCCGTCGCTGCACAGTAACAGCACATCTCCTTTTTCCAGGGAAATGGAGTCAATATCCACCTGCACCTCGGAATCAGTGCCCAGCGCCCGTGTTAACACATTGCGGCGGGGATGGTTCTCCCGCTCTTCCTTGCTGATCTGACCGTTTTTGAATAACTCATTGACCAGTGTGTGATCTTCTGTAATCTGACGTACCACTCCATTAGAAATCACATAGGCACGGCTGTCCCCGATATGTCCGATAATCCCGGAGGCATCGTTTAGCAAAACGGCTACAACCGTTGTCCCCATATTATGATACTTGTCATCGTGGGCAGCCGTCTGGAAGATAACTTCATTAGCATGCAAAATAGCGTCGCTAAGCGCCGCTGTCAAAGAATGCGCGGATAACCCGCTCTCCAGCGTCGCCAAATCAGCGGCAAGTGTTTCTACCGCGAGGCGGCTGGCCGTATCACCGGCCAAATGCCCGCCCATGCCATCGGCAACAATTCCCAGAATATATCCCTGCTCCAAGTGCCTGATCCAGGCAGAATCCTCATTCACCGAACGCACACGTCCGACGTGGCTGACATGAACTGTTTTGATCAAATGGTCTCACCCCAACTCCATATGCTTTGCACGCAACTGGCCGCACGCAGCGGCGATATCATGACCCTGCTCACGCCGGATCGTCACATTGACGCCTTTCTCGGCAAGAATGCGCTGGAAATTGAAAATATCGCTGCGCGATGTGCGCACATACTTGCGCTCAGGTACATGGTTAACCGGAATCAGGTTGACGTGGCACAGCATGTCCTTCAGCACGTCCGCCAGTTCTTCGGCATGTTCCGCCTGATCATTCACTCCGCCAATCAAGGCATATTCAAACGAAATTCTCCGGCCTGTTTTAGCAAGATAGTAACGAAGCGATTCCATAACATCCTGAAAAGGATAACGCCGGTTTACAGGCATCAGCTTCGAACGAAGCGCATCATTAGGCGCATGAATGGATATTGCCAGATTAATCTGGGTATCCTCGTCCGCGAATTTGTAAATATTCGGCACGATACCGCTAGTCGACACCGTAATGTGACGCTGACCAATATTGAGGCCCTTTTCATGAATCATTGTACGTAAAAATGTCATGGTCGCTTCATAATTTTCAAAAGGTTCACCCGAGCCCATAATGACGATGCTGCTCACACGCTCATTCGTCTTATCCAAAATTTTCTGTGCCTGAACGACCTGCGCGGTAATTTCACCGGCGGTCAGGTTACGTTTGAGTCCCCCAAGCGTCGAAGCGCAGAATGTACAGCCGATTCGGCAGCCCACTTGAGTCGTTACACAAATACTGTTTCCGTAATTGTGTCTCATAATAACTGTCTCGATAGCATGATCATCATGCAGACCAAACAGGAATTTTACCGTACCGTCCTTCGACTCCAGCTTTGTAATTTCATGAAGCGTCACAAAGCTGAACTGGTCCTCGAGCTTCTCTCTTAGCGACTTGGACAAATTCGTCATCTCACTGAAATCATTGACCCGCTTTACATACAGCCAGTCAAAAATTTGTCCTCCGCGAAAAGCAGGCTCGCCATTACGCTTGGCCCAGTCCTGCAACTCCTCCAGAGTTAAATCATATATAAAAGGTTTCATCAATGTTTGCACCCGTTCCTTCTTCATTAAGTTCTGTTTAATTCTCACAGACAGTGTTTTTCATTCTTCCTATTTTAGCACAAATCCCGGAGGGGGTAAAAATTTTTCATCTCAATGCAAAAACCGCCGGATGATATCCGGCGGAATGTGGAAATGTTGGTGGTTGACTGCCTGCGGGATTCTTACGAACTACTTCACCCGGCGCAGACGTGCGATATAAAATCCGTCGCTGTGAAAATGCTGTGGCAATAGCTGTACCGAGCCTGGCTGAGTATGGTCCATGCCATCAGTTACGTCCGGGAAGGAATGTCCTTCTGCCAGCTCATACTCGGGATGCTCACTTAAAAAGCGAGTGATTTGTCCCTCATTTTCATCCGGTTCAATTGTGCATGTACTGTACACCAGAATACCCCCCGGCTTCAAAAGCTCAGCTACGCTGTCCAGCAGCTCATACTGGAGCTGTGTGATGTCGCGGACATCCTGTGGAGTTTTACTCCAGCGCAAATCAGGCTTGCGGCGGATCACTCCAAAACCGGAGCATGGCGCGTCGAGCAAGACGCGGTCAAATGACGCCGGAGCATAACGAGTTTTCAACTCAAGTGCGTCCCCGGTGACCGTTTCCACGGCATCCAGTCCTAGCCGATCTGCCTGTTCCTGGATTAGCCGATGTTTGTGAGCATGCAGATCGTTGGCGATAATCCGGCCCTGATCCTTCATTAACTCAGCCATATGAGCTGTTTTGCCGCCCGGAGCAGCGCAGCAATCCAGTACCAGCATATCCGGCTCAGGTGCAACCGCCTCGGCGACGAGCATAGAGCTTTCATCCTGCACGGACAGCAAGCCGTCCGTATACCAGGAAGTGAGCGCCATATTTCCGCCGCTACGAACGACAATTCCGTAAGGGCTAACCGCCGATGGAACAGCATCCAACCCTTTCGCAAGCATCTCGTTCAAGAGTTGATCACGACTGGTCATTGTCGTGTTCACCCGTACGCTGACCGCAGGTGGCTCATTATTAGCGCGGCAGATGGCTTCCGCAATATCCACACCGTATTGCTTGATCCAGCGCTTAACCAGCCACTGCGGATGGGAATGCTCCAATGCAATCCGTTCCTCGGCTGACAGCCCGTCAGGAATGCGAAGCTTGTCCGGCTCACGCAGCATGCTGCGCAGCACGCCGTTGACCATCCCCGAAATCCCCTGGTGTCCACGCCGCTTGGCAATGGTAACTGCTTCACTAACGACTGCATGATCCGGAATACGATCCAGATATACGATCTGGTACACACTCATTCGCAGCAACGAACGTACCCAAGCCTGAAGCTTGGCCGTTCCTTTCTGAACAAACTTGTTCAGAAAATAATCCAGCGTATTTCGGCGTGCAACTGTACCGTATACAAGTTCCGTCGCCAAACCAGCGTCACTCGCGGACAAGCCCGCCTGTTGAAGCCGACGGTTCAGCTCAAGGTTGCTATATGCACCCTCCTGCTCAACTCCCGTCAGCACGTCCAACGCAACTTCCCTAGCCGTCTGTTTACGAGTCTTGCCTGCTCTGGCACCAGCCTCCCTGCCTTGGCCTCCCTGACGGGAGTGACCGCCGCTCACCCGAGCACCGTGCCCGGCTTCATCTGGCCGCCACGCGCAAAGTTCCCGGCTTCCATAACCTTCTTGCCTGCCGGCTGCACCTGTGTTAGCCAGAGCGTGCCCTTGCCCGTCTGTACTTCAATGCCACGGGCAGTCACTTGCAGAACTGTCCCGGGTGCCGGAGCATTTGCACTAGCTGCTTCACTATGGATGGAAGGCTGCTCAGCCGCCCATATTTTAAAAACATTTTCTTCCCACAGCGTAAATGCACCGGAAAACGGAACCAGCCCGCGAATCCGGTTGTATATTTGCTGCGCACTATCATTCCAAGGAATACGCTCATCGTCGCGGTTCAGGTTCGGGGCATAGGTTGCCTCATCATCGTTTTGCGGTGTACGACCCGATTGCCCTGCCAGCAGCTTGGGCAGCTCATCCTGTAAAAGCTTCGATCCAGCTATGCTCAGCTTCTCAAAAATCGTACCGGATGTATCCTCCGGTTCAATAGCAACCTCAACCCGCGATATCATATCGCCAGTATCCAGTCCTTCCGCCATATACATCAGCGTCACGCCCGTAACGGTTTCGCCGTTAATAATGGCACGCTGAATTGGCGCCCCTCCCCGATAACGGGGAAGCAGCGAACCATGCACATTCAGGCAGCCAAAACGGGGCAAGTCCAATACGGATTTAGGCAAAATCTGCCCATAGGCCGCTGTCACGATCAGATCAGGATGCAGCTCCGCCACCTGAGCCACCGCTTCCGGCTGGCGCAGGCGGGTCGGTTGAAGCACGGGCAACCCGCGCTTCTCCGCTGCTTCCTTGACTGGCGTAGGCGTCAATATTTTTTTCCGTCCCTGCGGCTTATCCGGCTGCGTAATAACACCGACTACGTTGTAGCCATTGTCCAGCAGCATGTTCAACGAAGGCACAGCGAAATCCGGCGTGCCCATAAAGACGATACGAATGTCTTGACTCATCGAACCTCACTCTCCTGTCTGACGGTTCGGTCCTGGCTGTTCCGGAGCAACCTCATATACTTTTTCCGCAATATCCGTGAACAAAACTCCGTTCAAATGGTCAATTTCATGTTGAAAAGCACGAGAAAGCAATCCTGTCGCTGTCACTGTAATCGCCTTACCCTCGCGGTCCAGCCCCTTGACGGTAACCTTCTCGGCACGACGCACATCACCATTTAACCCAGGAATACTCAGGCAGCCCTCAGCACCAAATTGCTCGCCTTCTTCGGACACAATTTCAGGATTAATCATTTTAATTAAACCGTGCTCATCCCCGGCATCCACAACGATTAGACGCTTCAAAATACCTACCTGTGGAGCAGCAAGACCCACTCCCTCAGCTTCATACATGGTATCTGCCATATCGTCGAGCAGCTTTTGCACATTAGGCGTAATTTTAGTAACTTCCTTTGCTACTTTGTGCAGCACATCATCCGGTTCCAACACTATAATTCTAATTGACATGACAATAGAACACCTTCCTCTTTATCCTTCATTTAAGCTTCGTCGTATTTACAACAAGCGCGACTGCTACATTATCCTATGTACGGACGGCTTGTCCGCATTAACTATGCCGAAAACTTTTGCGCATACACTACATAAGCATTTGCGGATCAACATCCAGACTGATCAGCAGCTTTTGGGCCTGTGCGGATTCCGCCATTTCATCAGCCACCTGCTGAGCCAGACCAATCGCGTCTATATTTCCACGCCATTTTATCATACATTGAAATCGGTATCTATTCTTGATTCTCGAAATCGGTGAAGCTACAGGTCCCAAAATGTCAAGCACATCCGATGTAAGCCGATCCATATTGCCGAACCAGCCCCTTTGTCTCGCCCTTCCCTGTAGAGTGGCTGAATAGTTCTCAGCCAGTCGAACCAGTACCGGGAGCTGTTCATGAGAAAAGGTCACCAAAATGAGACGGCAATACGGTGGATAATGCAGATTACGGCGGTGTTTCAATTCTTCCCTGACAAAAGAACCGTAGTCGTGCCGACTCGCGTGAATAACCGAATAATGCTCCGGTGTATAGGTTTGCACGAACACTTCTCCAGGCAATTGATGCCGTCCGGCGCGTCCGGCTACCTGTGTTAACAACTGGAATGTCTTTTCCGCAGCCCGAAAATCCGGTAAATTAAGCGCCGAATCCGCTGTAATGACACCTACCAGCGTCACATCGGGAAAATCCAGTCCTTTGGCAACCATTTGGGTGCCGAGCAGTACATCCGCTTTTTTATCACGAAATTGCTTGAGCAGCTTTTCATGGGCATTTTTCTCCGTCGTTGTATCGACGTCCATCCGCACGACACGTATACCGGGAAACAGCTTTGCCAATTCCTCTTCCACTCGCTGAGTACCTGTGCCAAAGTAGCGAATATGCTCACTACCGCATTCCGGGCAGACCTGAGGCACGGGCTCAGAATAGCCGCAGTAATGGCAACGTAAATTATTCGAACGCTGATGATATGTGAGCGAAATATCGCAATGCGGGCAACCCGCCACATAGCCGCAGCTACGGCACATGACGAACGTGGAATGTCCGCGCCGATTCAGCAGCAATACTGTCTGTTCCTTGCGCTCCAGCCGCTCTGCGATTCCGTTATGCAATGCACGGCTGAACATGGAACGGTTGCCAGCACGCAGTTCCTCACGCATATCCATGATATGCACCTCGGGTAATGAGTTCCCTAGTGCGCGAGTCGGCATTTCAAGCAGCAGCGGCGCAAACTCGTCACTGCTTTGCGAGCGAGCCGCATAATAGCTTTCCAGCGACGGCGTAGCCGAGCCAAGAATAACCACTGCCCCATGCTGATGGGCTCTGCGTACGGCCACGTCACGCGCGTGGTATTTGGGTGTCTCTTCCTGCTTATAGGAGGTTTCATGTTCCTCATCCATAATAATAAGACCCAGTTCACGAAAAGGCGCAAACACAGCCGAGCGAGCGCCAATCGCCACCTTCACACGACCCTCGCGTATTTTGCGCCACTCGTCGTAACGTTCGCCCCCGGACAGTCTGCTGTGCATCACCGCCACCTGATCGCCAAAGCGACCTTTAAAGCGTTCTACCATTTGTGGTGTTAACGATATTTCCGGAACCAGTACAATCGCCTGACGATTCTGCTCGATACAGCGCTGAATCGTCTGTAAATAAATTTCCGTCTTACCACTGCCCGTAACTCCATGGAGTAAATAAGCTCCTTGCTCACGCGTATCCAACTGCCGAATGATCCGTTCATACACGTATTGCTGCTCTTCGGTGAGCGGCAATGGCTGCGTAGGTTTGAAGTTTCTACCACGATAAGGATCGCGGAACACCTCTACATCCTCAAGCACCACATAGCCCTTATCCTCAAGCGCCTTGACCGTTGCAGCTGATACACTAAGCGAAGTCATGACTTCCTTCAGCGGCAGAGGCAGAAACTCGCTACGTTCCAGCAAAAAAGCAAGTATCTCCCGCTGGCGCTGCGCTTTGGCCGAAAACTGTTCCAGCGCCGCTGATGCCTCTTCTATGCTGATAGCCAAATCCACGGCTTTCATGGTCTTCTTGCCAAGCTTGTCTTTAATAACCTGACTCTCCTGAAGCACACCCCTGCGCAACAGCGATTTAATAACCTCCGCTTCTTCGGGGAAACGGCGGCTTAGCTGCTGAAGCGGGACTTGCTCCTTCTCCTGAATAAAGCTGACAATCTGGCGTTCAGCCGGGTCGCTCATGCCATCATCGGTAAGGAGAGCCCATTCGGGTTCTCCCCTCATATCCGGCCGCATGGCTCGATGTGTATCCGCTTCTGAACCGTAATTCAAAACGTCAGCAGCAGGCGAATGATCTGTGAACTCATGCTGCTCAGCGATAGAAATATAACGTTCGGCCTTGCCCTTTAACGCTGTAGGAATCATCACTTGCAGCGCCATAATCTGATTGCAGGCATAGCGTTCGCTCATCCATTTACCCAGTTCTACCAGATCCGGAGACAAGGGCGGTACCAAATCCAGCAGCTCCTGTATCGCCCTCATCCGATATTTCGGCGGCTCCTCAGCAGGTACTACCGAGATGACAAAAGCCTGCACCGTCCGTTTGCCGAACGGCACTGCAACCCGGCTACCCGGCTCAATCCATGGCCGCACCGACTCCGGGATCAGATAATCGAAAGTACGATCCGTATCCTTGGCGGGCACATCGACAATAACCTTGGCAACTAAATTGCCCATCTCCATTAATGCAACACCCCGCCCATACGTTCAGCCGCAATCGCAAGCAGCTTACGCGCTACTTCTTCCTTCGACTGCACAGGAATACGTTCTACCATCCCGCTGCGGTCGTAAATTTGTACAGCATTCGTATCGACGCCAAAGCCTGCTCCATCAGCAGTTACATCGTTAGCTGCGAGAAGGTCACAATTTTTCCGTTCCAGCTTATCCATGGCATACGTCTCCAGGTTCCCGGTTTCTGCAGCAAAGCCGATTAAAAATTGATGCTTCTTGCTGCGTCCGAGTGACTCCAGAATATCGACATTCTTCACTAACTCCAGCGTAAATGTACTATCTTTCTTTTTGATCTTGGTTTGTGCAGCCTCACGCGGTCGATAGTCTGCAACCGCAGCAGCCATCACGACCAAATCGCTGTCTTTCCACTCTCTGAGCACAGCGCTATACATGTCGTCAGCGGATTGAACTCTCTCAATTGAAATGCCCACAGGAGGCTCCACGCTTGTATTTGCAGCAATCAAATGCACATCGGCACCCATCGCCTCAGCCACTTTTGCAATAGCAAAGCCCATTTTACCGGAAGAATCATTCGTAATATAACGGACCGGATCAATTCTCTCGATCGTGCCTCCAGCAGTTACAATCACTTTTTTGCCTGACAACAGCCGTTCATCGCCATTCAGCAGCGAACCTTGCAATTGTCCACCCGAATCCACAGCTTCTCCGCCAAACCAACGTGGCTCCGGCTTGTTGGTGACGCCCTTACTTTCCTGCTCTTGCTGTTCAAAATATCGTTCTACCGTCTGTACGATGGTTTCAGGCTCTTCCAGCCGCCCTTTGCCAACATAACCACAAGCCAGCAATCCTTCACCCGGCTCAATCATCATGACACCGCGGGATACGAGCGTCTCCATATTTTGCATTACTGCGGGATGAGTGTACATATGCACGTTCATAGCAGGTGCTGCCATAATAGGTGCTGTCGTAGCCAGCAGCGTTGTAGACAGCATATCATCGGCAAGCCCATGCGCCATTTTACCGATGATATTCGCAGTTGCAGGAGCAACCAACACCAGATCCGCCTTGTCCGCCAGATGAATATGGGATACGACGGACGGTTCTCTTTCATCAAACGTGTCACTGTATACCGGATTACGAGAGAGCGACTGAAGCGTAAGCTCAGTAATAAACTCCTTCGCGGATGCCGTCATAATCACATGAACCTCGGCTCCCTTTTGCGTTAGCTTACTACACAGCGCAGCCCCTTTATAAGCGGCAATACCGCCGGTAATACCAAGAATAATGACTTTCCCCTTCAACATCGTTAACTCCCCCTGACCGAAAAAAATAACAACCTTGCGGTTGTCAAAGGAATTGGCATTGCGCCCGGTTATAATAATTGTCTATAATTCTTATTCGTCTTCGCCGCTTTCAAGACGCAGATGACCCTCGTAAATCTCTTCCAACGCCACTCCAACTTGCTTGTGGGATTTAGGATTCTTGAGAGTCGTCTTTTCACCCTCGCGCAACTGTCTGGCACGGCGTGAAGCCGCTACAACCAACGAATACTTACTATCTGCCTTTTTCATCATTTCATCAATGGAAGGATACAGCACGAATAGACACCTCTTCATGTAGTTTTGGGACTATACAAGCTGAACTCCAGTGTACATTTTCGAGTTCAGCTTGTATAGTAACTTTCTCTTTAAATACGCTTGGCATATGTAAAGCCCTCGTTTATGGATGGACCTTACAATGTTCGGCGATAATAATGGATTCTATTCGTTTACAAGCGAAATCAATCTCATCATTGACAACCGCATAATCATAGTGACGCAACAGATTCATTTCATCCACAGCTACCGACATGCGGTGATCAATGGTTGCCTGAGTTTCTGTACCCCGTCCCCGAATCCGATCCTTTAATTCATCCAGCGAAGGCGGAAGCAGGAAAATGAAAATGCCATCAGGAAATTTCTCCTTCACTTTGAGCGCTCCCTGAACCTCAATCTCCAGAAAAATATCTTTTCCCTGCGCAAGCGTCTGATCTACAAAATCACGCGGAGTGCCGTAATAGTTACCGACGTACTCTGCATGCTCCAGCAGCTCATCCCGTTCAATCATGCCCAAAAACTGTTCACGCGACTTAAAAAAGTAGTTAACTCCGTCCTGTTCACCCGTGCGGGGCGAGCGGGTTGTCGCGGAAACGGAGTATGTCAATTCCGGCAGTTTTTCACGCAGTGCGTTGCCTACCGTTCCTTTGCCGACACCCGAAGGTCCGGATAATACAAATAATAATCCCTTAGCCATAGTACACTCCATTTTTATTCGTCATTGTCATCATCTTTAGTGGATAGTCGATGAGCGACCGTTTCCGGCTGCACCGCAGACAAAATCACATGATCACTGTCCGTTATAATAACAGCCCGTGTCCGGCGGCCATAGGTAGCGTCAATCAACATATGACGGTCCCTGGCTTCTTGTATAATCCGTTTGATCGGAGCAGACTCCGGACTGACGATGGAGATAATTCGGTTGGCCGACACGATATTGCCGAAGCCAATATTGATCAATTTGATTGCCATATTCAGGTCTTTCCCCCTATACATGTGACTATTGCAGCCGTGCCGCTACCAGGTAGCTACTCGATGTTTGCAGCCTGCTCACGAATTTTTTCCAGCTCCGCCTTCATCTCCACGACTAAATTAACTAGCACAAGATGGTTGGCCTTGGAGCCGATCGTGTTGACTTCCCTGTTCATTTCCTGGATTAAAAAGTCTAATTTGCGGCCGGCTGGCTCGTCCGACAGCAGCAATCCCCTGCATTGCCCAAAGTGACTTTGAAGCCGGGTAAGCTCCTCATCAATACTGCTGCGATCCGCGAATAAAGCAATCTCCATTCCGAATTTATGCTCATCAAGCGTAAATGAACCGTCCTGAAGCTCAGTAAGTCTGTGTTTTAGCCTGTTACGGTAGTCGCTCACAACATGAGGAGCCAGCACCGTCATTTCATGATGCAGGGATTCCAGACGCGAAATGCGGGATTCCACATCCTGCGCCAAATGCCCGCCTTCTCGCCTTCTCATGTCCAGCAGTCCTTGCAACGCTTCATTCAAAGCTTGCTGAAGCTGCTCTTCCCAGCCCTCTTCCTCTCCATCGCAAGCCTCACCGGGCTCACCCAGAACGTCAGGCAACGCAAGAATATCGCTTATACCCAACGTTCCCTTCACACCGTACCGATCCGCCAGCTGCTCCGCTGCATGCAAGTAAGCCTGCACTACAGTGTCATTCAACCGTGCGGCGGGTATCTGTTCTTCATCACGTTCCCTGTGAATGAAGACGTCGACACGGCCGCGCTTGATCTGCTGTTGAACCGTTCTTCTCAAGCCATCTTCATAACGAGTCCATTCGCGTGGAATCCTCATCATCACTTCGCAATAGCGGTGATTCACCGATTTCAGCTCCAAGCGCACTTTATAGCCTTCATAATGAAGGATGGCTTGACCGTATCCGGTCATACTCAATGACATCGGCATCACATCCATTATACTATTGTAATTGATTATTATAGTCGAAACAAGGGGGCCTGCACACGGCTGGATTTTTGCCATACATAAGAAGTCAGCTCCGCCGTCATTTCATAGAACATAAATGGAGTCATTAAATAGATACCGTTAAAATGCTCCATCGCCGTATCAAGCAGCTCCTTGGCAATGGTTACGCCCATTGCTCGGCCTTCTGCACCCTCCAGACCAGACATACGCGCACGAACCTCGTCGGACAACTGAATCCCGGGTACCTCATTGTGCAAGTACTCCGCATTGCGCCCGCTGGCCAGCGGCATAATACCGATAAAAATCGGCACCTCTAAATGACGAGTCTGTTCCGCCATGGATATAATCAGTTCGCGGTCGTAAACGGGCTGGGTCATAATGTAATCCGCACCGGAAGCAATTTTCTTCTCCAGCCGCTGCACAGCTTTACCCAAATGCTTGACATTGGGATTAAAGGCGGCCCCCACCACAAAATTAGCTTTTTGCTTGAGTGGCTTGCCAGAAAAAGCGATACCGTCATTCAACTGCTTGATCATACGTATAATTTCAAAAGAAGTCATATCATACACCGAGCTGGCACCCGGCAAATCACCAAACCGCGCCGGATCTCCCGTAACGGCCAATACATGATCAATGCCCAGCGCATCAAAGCCCATCATATGGGACTGGGTACCAATCAGGTTACGGTCACGGCAGGCAATATGAATTAACGGGCGCAAGCCCGTTTCAAGGCTCACCAGATGTCCAAGCGCCATGTTGCTCATGCGAGTAACCGCAAGTGAATTGTCTGCGAGCGTAAGCGCATCGGCCCCGGCCGCTTTCAACGCCTGTGTCCCTTGCATGAACCGCGTAATGTCCAGATCGCGCGGAGGATCAAGCTCTACAATGACCGTATGCCGTTCCTTGACCAATTCCACAATGTTGGGTTCGCTGGCGTTTCTACCGTTGCCCTGTTCCCCTTCACGTGCAATCTGTTCCGGCTCAGCCACAATGACTGGCCCATCCAGCAGTAACTCTCTTGGAGCCAGCGGAGGAGGCTGCAAACCATTCAAAGCTTTAGAAATGGCTGAGATATGCTCTGGTGTGGTACCGCAGCAGCCACCGATGATTCTCGTACCCAGCTCTATGAAGGAAGCGGCGCATTCCCCAAAATATTCAGGCGATGCACCATACACATAGTGACCATCCACATAATCCGCCAGACCCGCATTAGGATATACCGACAGCGGTACAGACAGCGGACCATCCAGTTGCTCCATCACGCTCATAATCCCCTGCGGACCGGAGTGGCAGTTAAATCCGAGAATATCCGCCCCCTCATTACGCAACACCGTAAAAGCCTCCGCCACCGAAAAGCCTTCCTGTGTACGACCAACCTGATCGACCGCGAACTGACAAATCACCGGAATACTACTGTATTTACGTACACCACGAAGCGCAATGCGCACTTCATCCAGCGAATAGAACGTTTCGCACAAAATGCCGTCTACCCCTTCGGAGAGAAGTGCATCAATCTGCTGATCATAGTTACGTGCCAGCTCTGCCTTGGATATATTAAGTCGTTTGCCACCGCATATGGAACCTACCGCACCCACCACATAATGCTCCGGGTCAGCCGCTGCTCTGGCAATTCTCACCCCGGCACGGTTAATTTCTTCCACCTTGGATTCCAGCCCGAATCGGGCCAGCTTATAATCGTTTGCAGAAAACGTATTGGTCTCCAGCAACCGTGCTCCCGCTTGTAAATACTGACGATGCACGTCTGATATGACGTCAGGCGACGTTATATTCAGCTCTTCGTAAGAAGTATTTACCGGAAATCCAAGCTGATATAAAAAGGTTCCCATTGCGCCGTCTCCGACAATAATTTCACGATCCAGTACAGTACGCAAATCCGGTTTCATATCCTCTTCTCCACCCCGCTCTTTATTTTCATACTAATGTAACATAAAGAGACTGCAAACATAAGCCAAAAACAAAAAAAGCCACCCCGCTCCCCATTATTATGCGATCAGGAGCGAAGCAACTTGACTCATCATTGCTATTTTCTACTACATTTATTGCAATTTCCCACCAGAAGAATGAAGAGAGAATGCGTAAAAAGTTCCTTTTTTATTCACTTTACCCACAATAGAGGGCGTTCCCTTTTGCTTTTTGGAAAATGTATATGCATTTCCTTGGATTCCCACATTATAATCGGATAAATCGATGTTAAATAACAGCTGAACCTTGGGCTTAGCCAGCTTCAAAGCTTCAGAGGCCGTATATTTCGGGCTGGCAAACGACTTTTTGAAATCCGCGTCATCGTTCCAGTCCACCCCAAAGGTGGATACAGCCAGCACTTTGCCGGTTACTGCGCCAATTTTGACCTCACTCGCCTCGTTTGCATCCTCAAACGACCAATAAGAAAGCCCCTTTGCCTCGTCCTTGTAACGCGAAGCATGCTGCACCGTGATACGCTGTCCGCTAACGCGCTTGAAGCTGTTCGCCGCACGCTTTAGCAACATAGGGTCCACCTGCTTCAGCGGGTAGTCGGCATTAATGGTGATGCTGTTGCCGCGATCCACATCAACGTACAATGAGGAAGCCTTTTCCCCTGCACCCCAGAATACCCAATAATTCGAAGGCTTGTTAGATTGGAAAGGGGATTTAACCCGCCAGAATGCCTCAAATTGCATAGGACGCTTGCTATCAAACGCTTTGGCGCTGTTCAGCACTTTAGTTTTGAGTGGCGCGTCCATCGCCTTTGCCAAGCTGCTTATTTTATATCGAACGGTTGTAGAATCCACTCTGTTTTTTTCCTTATTATATTCCGTCTGAAACGTAGCTGTTCCATCCTCCAGTCCGCCCTCGACAATCCAGGTTTTACCCATATCCGTCACATCGTCAAATTGAAATGCCGTCTTCGTACCGATGAGTTCCTGTACTGCCTTTTCCAAACGTTTCACGACAGTAGGGGTTAGCGAGCCGACCTGCTTATCAGTCGTTTTTTCCGCAGTAGCAGGAACGATCGCGGCCTGAGCCGGAAGCGCGGCGACTACAAATAAAAGGGCTGCAAACGCTGAAATCCAACGAAATTTCCGCACCATGAACGGCCTCCTTATCGTTTTCTCATTTTCTATATTATACATGGTTCAGACGTCAAAAAAAGACAGAATATTGCTTCGCTCCCCGTATTCCCTTCATTTCACACGAAAAAAGGCAAAAAAAAGAAGACCCGCTAAGGTCTTCATCACACTTACCTATATCATTCTTTATCGCACACTGTATTCGCTTATTTCAGGACAAACGACCATCGTACACAACCTCAGCCGGACCTGTCATATATACATGATTGTCATTCTCGTTCCATTCGATATCCAGATCGCCGCCCTTTAGGCTGACAATCGCGCGGCGGTCACTGTATCCGTTCAGTACAGACGCTACAAGCGTAGCACAGGCTCCAGTTCCACATGCCAACGTAGGCCCGGCTCCCCGCTCCCATACTCTCATGTCAATTTGGTCCCGGCTTCGTACCGTAGCGAACTCAACATTTGTTTTTTTGGGGAACAACGGATGGCATTCCAGCTTCGGCCCCCAGGCTTCCAGATCAAAGCTTGGCGCATCTTCAACATAAATGACACAGTGCGGATTGCCCATAGATACAGCTGTAAAACGAAAGCCATTGCCTCCAGCTTCGATGGACTGGTTGATGACACTAGCCAGATCCAGCGTAGTAGGAATTTTCAAACCCTCCAGAATCGGCTCTCCCATATCTACCTTCACCATACGTACAAGTCCGTTCTCTACAGTCAGTTCAACCTTCTGCACACCTGCACCCAGCGTCTCGATCGTAATCTCTTCACGGTTGATATGCTTGCGGTCATACACATATTTGGCTGCACAACGGATGGCATTTCCACATTGCTCAGCCTCCGAGCCGTCCGAATTGATAATGCGCATGCGGAAATCCGCTTTTTCAGATGGCAATATATATACCAGACCGTTAGCGCCGACACCAAAATGTCGGTCACACAGCCGAACAGCCAATTCCGAAGCGTCAGAAGGCAATTCCTGATGCCCAAACCAAACGATAAAATCATTACCCAATCCGTGCATTTTTGTGAATTCCATAGCTTCCCCCCGCCATTGCTGCTAATCTCATGCTCCTTTATGAAGCTTTGATTCCATGATAGCATACAGAGCAAAAAGGGAAAAGTGATACATGGGTGTCTGTACCCGAGTAGAGCCGGAAGCTTAAGCCGAAAACTTCGTACGTCCCGGAGCTAAGCGGGTATGTCCGCCACGACGATGGTTGCGTCTGCCGCCCCATACGCTTCCCGCCCCCATCAGGAAGGTCGGAATACCGGCAGCGACAATGGAAAGCGCCCATTCGCGGAAGCCGAGCGGCACCGTTTTGAAAATAGGTTGCAGCACAGGTACGTACATAACCACCAGCATTAGTACCACCGATGACAGCACGGCAAGTACGAGATAACTATTTTGAAACGGATTACGGTGGAAAATAGAACGGGAACTGCGGCAATCGAACACATGAATGAGCTGTGCCAGCACCAACGTAGCGAAGGCGACCGACTGTGCCTTGACCAGTTGTCCTGCGTCATCAGGCGCGATACGCAGCGTCAGCCAGAAAGCCGCAAGCGTACATAAGCCGATCAGCAGGCCGCGACTAATGATTTTCCACCCGAGACGGCGGGCGAAAATATTTTCCTTCGCGCCGCGTGGCTTGTGCTCCATGAGATCCTTTTCCGGCTGATCCACACCCAGAGCCATCGCCGGAAGCCCGTCGGTCACCAGGTTCACCCATAAAATCTGAATCGGAAGCAACGGCAACGGCAGACCCGCCATCATTGCGAAAAACATCGTCAAAATTTCACCGACATTGGAGGCAAGCAGATAACGGATAAATTTACGAATATTTTCGTAAATGTTCCGCCCTTCCTCAATCGCCGCTACAATCGTCGAGAAATTATCGTCGCTGAGCACGAGCGCAGCCGCTTCCTTGGTCACGTCCGTTCCCGTAATGCCCATCGCAATACCGATATCCGCCGCCTTGATCGCTGGCGCGTCATTCACGCCGTCTCCAGTCATGGCTACGACATGCCCGCGTCTTTGCAGCGATTTGACAATCCGCAGCTTGTGCTCCGGGGACACCCGCGCATACACGGAGACAATGTCAACTGCTTTGTCCAGCGCCGCATCATCCATCACAGACAGCTGCTGTCCAGTCAGCACATGCGAGCCGCGCTGAAAAATGCCTAGCTGCTGCGCAATGGCCTCGGCCGTTGTACCGTGATCGCCCGTAATCATCACGGTGCGGATACCCGCACGTCGGCACTTGCCAATGGCTTCGCGGGCCTCTCGGCGCGGCGGATCAATCATGCCTGTGAGGCCGATGAAGATGAGCTGATTCTCAGCCTCTTCCACCGAGACGACACGCTCATGCGAGCGGATATCCCGGTAAGCGACGCCGAGTACACGTAGTGCCTCTGAGGCCATTCCTTCGTTGGCTGCCAGCACCTTTTGGCGCAACGTGCCTGTCAGGGGAACGACATTTCCTTCCCATAAAATGTAGGAGCACTGACCCAACAGCACATCCGGCGCGCCTTTGGCAAAGACGATCTGCCCTCCCTGATGCCGTACAAGTACAGACATCCGTTTCCGCTCCGAGTCAAAAGGAAATTCGCGTTCCCGTGTATACAGCTCATACAGCCCTTGGCGCGTAACCCCGCCCTTGGCGGCTAACGTGACAAGCGCCCCCTCCGTCGGGTCGCCTTTCAGCTCCCAAACAGCGGTCGGCGTCACCTCCTTGGCTTTCTTTTTCGAACGCAGCTCATCCATGTCGGCTTGAACAATTTCCGCGTTGTTGCATAGCACGCTTGCTTGCAGCAGTCTGCGAAGTGATTGTCCGTTTTTGAGATCCGCAGGAGTATCCCTGTCCATAATATGTCCGTGCGGGTCATAGCCCTCTCCCGTCACTCCCCAGAAGCGACCGTCCACCCATAGCTTGGTAACCGTCATTTTGTTCTGGGTCAGCGTACCCGTTTTGTCGGAGCATATGACAGACGCACATCCGAGCGTTTCAACGGAAGGCAGCTTACGCACAATCGCCTTGCGTTTGATCATACGCTGCACGCCCAAGGCGAGCGCAATCGTCACAATGGCAGGCAAGCCTTCCGGTATAGCCGCTACAGCCAAGCTCACCCCGGCCAGGAACATACTCATCGCTGGCTGTCCATGCAGGATACCTGCAACGACGACAAGCACCGTTAACGCCAGTGCTACGATGATCAGAATTTTGCCCAGTTGCTCCAGTCTGTGCTGTAGCGGGGTCTCCTGAGACTCCGTATTTTGGATCAAGTCTGCGATTTTGCCCATTTCCGTATTCATGCCTGTACGAATAACGACCCCCTGAGCTGTACCTCTGGTTATCATGGTGCCCATAAAGCCGATGTTCTTTTGATCTCCCAGCGGTACCTCGGCAGCATGAATAGGGCGGCAATGCTTGCTCACTGGAACCGATTCGCCAGTCAGGGCGGATTCCTCCACATCGCAGCCGTTCGTGCTCAGCCATCTTATATCCGCGGGAATACGATCGCCGCTTTCCAATAGCACGATATCACCCGGTACCAGCTCTCTGGCCTGAATCTGAATCCGTTTGCCTCCCCGCAGTACTTTAGCGGTCGGAGCGGACAGCTGCTTCAAAGCTCGAAGTGAACGTTCCGCTCTAAACTCCTGCACAAAACCAAGAATTCCATTCAGCACAACAATAGCAATAATGGTAATCGCATCCAGATATTCACCGAGCAGGCCGGATATCAGTGTGGCTCCCATCAGTACGAGCATCATAAAATCCTTGAACTGATTCAGCAGCAGCAGGATCGGCGAGACACGCTTCCCCTCACTCAGCTCATTCCATCCTGACCTTTCTCTTCTTTCCGCGAGCTGTTCCTCCGAAAGACCCTGCTTCGGGTCGACTTCCAGGCTTGTTGAAAGCTGTTCATTGCTTAATTGGTGCCAGTGTGTTTGTTCCATTCTCCCCAATTCCCTCCCGGTCAGATAGTCCGTTTCCGTCGGTAGTGCGTAGGATGGCTGCCCGTTATTGCGTTTTTGTGCCCCGAATGCTGATAAGCTGGACAGACTTTCTAGATTCAATCTATTCGGACAGGACCTGAAATATCACAATGCCGCTTAAGTTTTGTCCCAAAGTTATGTATCATAGAAGGAAGGCAAAAATATTTGCTTCAAAGGAGAACAGACATTATGGCATTGGACGGAATCGTAACCCGCGCTATCGTACACGAGCTGCAAGGCATCCGGGGCGGGCGCATCAATAAAATACATCAGCCAAACGATCACGATATCTTACTGAATCTGCGGGCTCAAGGTGGGAGCGTCAAGCTGCTGCTGTCGGCCAACCCGACATTCCCGCGTGTACATTTTACAGAACAAAGCTTTCTCAATCCGACGGAGGCCCCTATGTTCTGTATGCTGCTTCGTAAGCACTGCGAAGGTGGTATCATCGAGAAAATAACTCAGGTAGGTATGGAACGTATTATTCACATGGATGTGCGTCAGCGCGATGAGCTGGGGGATATTTCACTCAAGCGGATTATCATTGAGCTGATGGGCAGACACAGCAACATTATTTTGCTTGACCCGGAAACAGGCGTTATGCTGGACGGCATCCATCATGTCACACCGTCCATCAGCAGCTATCGGATCATCATGCCAGGCTTTCAATACACGGAGCCTCCTGAACAAAACAAGCTGAATCCGCTGGAAACGGAAGAAACGGCTTTTGCATCCTCATATCAGACAGCTATCGAAGCCGAAGAAGCTCCCAAACGCTGGATCGTGAACACCTTTACTGGACTGAGTCCCCTCATTGCCGAGGAGATGCTGACCCGAGTTTCCAACGAAGCACCTGCTGACGATTATCGTCCGCTGTGGAATACATTCAGTCACATCATGGACGACGTGCGGAATCATCGTTTTCAGCCGGTATCCGGTCTGAACGCACAGGAAAAAGTGATATTTTCAGCCATTCCCCTCACGTTGATTCAAGGAGAGCGCAAAGAATACACTACGATCAGCGAGTGTATGGAGGACTTTTTCGGTGAAAAAGCAGAACGGGATACGGTCAAGCAAAAGGTCAGCGACCTGCTGCGCTTCCTGCAAAACGAACGGACCAAAAACGTAAAAAAACTCGACCATCTGCATCAGGATTTAGCTGAGGCGGAGGATGCCGATCAATTTCGCATTTATGGGGAGCTGCTGTTCTCTTCGCTGCATGAAGTGAAGAAGGGCGACAAGGAAGTGACGCTCACTAACTTTTATGATGAAGAACAGCGTCCGATGACCATCCCGCTGGACCCGTTGCTGGGCCCATCGGATAATGCGCAACGGTACTTCAAAAAGTACAATAAATATAAAAACAGCCTGGCTGTCATTGATGAACAACTGGAGAAAACACACGAAGAAATTCGGTATATGGACAATCTCCTACAGCAACTGGCTCATGCCTCCATGAACGATATCGAGGAAATACGTGAAGAACTGGTTCAACAAGGCTATCTCAGAGACCGGGTCAAAAAAGGGAAGAAAAAGAAGAAAACTGACCGTCCAACCTTACACGTATATACGTCATCCGAAGGCATCGAGCTGCTGGTCGGCAAAAACAACTTGCAAAACGAATATGTAACGAACCGACTAGCCGGGCCTAATGACACGTGGCTGCATACAAAGGATATTCCGGGGTCACACGTCGTTATTCGCGCCGAGCAATTTGGAGATGCAACGCTGGAGGAAGCTGCTCAGCTCGCTGCCTATTTCAGCCAGGCCAAACAGTCCAGCAGCGTGCCCGTAGACGCCACCTTAATCCGGTATGTGCGCAAGCCTAGCGGAGCCAAACCCGGCTTTGTCATCTATGATCATCAGCGTACGCTCTTTATCACACCCGATGAGAATCTGGTCAAAAAGCTGCCGAATCGCATCAAAAACGGCTGAGAAAAACCGGGAAATATTGTAAACCATTATCCATTCAGGAACGCCCGCCTCGAAACACAGCATAGCGGACAAGTCCCTTGAATCGACCCAAGGCCCCTTATCTTGTGCAAACCACACTTCATGTGTGCAAGCACAAGATAAGGGGCTATTAGTGTTAGCCAATATGTGCACTTACTTTTGTCCAACAGCAGCCTTTCTCAATTCCTCCACAACCTGACTCTCCACAGTGCGGCTGCCCAGATCACCGTGAAAAATGACGCCTTGGCGCGCACCATGAAAATCCGAGCCACCAGTCGGGATCAGCTCGTAATGTGCCGCCATCGCGGCGTATCGACTCTCAGCCTCCGCATCATGGTCTGAATGTCGCACCTCCAGGCCCGCAGGCTTTGCCTCCTCTACAATGGAGCGAACCAGCTCATCATTGCCATACAATCCAGGGTGAGCCACCACAGGTACCCCGCCTGCTTCCCGAATCCAGCTTATGGCCTCCGCAGGCCCCACTCGGGGCACAGACACATAACCGGGCGCTCCCTCTGCCAAATAACGGTCAAACGCATCCCTCATATCCTTCGCATAGCCTTTTTGTACCAGCGTATCCGCCATATGCGGACGTCCAATGCTTTCATCCGGGGCCAGCGGCCTGCCCATCGTAGCTACCACCTCATCGAGTGTGATTTCCACACCCAGGCTACGCAGCCGACTCAAAATCAGATCATTGCGAGCATCCCTCGCCTGACGCAGCTTTTCCAACCGCTCCAAAAAAACTTCATTACGGTAATCCATAAAATAACCGAGTATATGAATATCCTTACCGCCTGCCCGTGTGCTAATTTCCACACCCGGCACCACTGTAATGCCCAATCGCCGCCCTTCCTCAAGAGCTTCCTCCAGCCCGGCTACCGTATCGTGATCCGTAATTGCAACCCCTGCCAGTCCTTTTTCCTTGGCCCAACGCACATTGTCCGCTGGTGGCTGCATTCCATCAGATGCCTGAGTGTGAGTGTGCAAATCGTATCGTCCCGAATTCGTATGCTCCTTCATTACGCATTCTCCTCCTCTTTCATCTCTGCAAGCTCGTTCACCGTATCCCCGGACACATCCGTTCCCTGATCATGACGACGCAAGAATGACAGAAAGGTTACCACCGGAATCGGCAGCAGTGCTGATTTCAGATGGATGGCATAAAACTCGCGTTTGAAGGTGATATCGGAAATATTTACAATTTTAAGCAATCCGAGTGTAACCTCATGCTTCACCGAAGAAGGCGATAGCATCGTAATGCCTAATCCAGCCTCAACTGCCGATTTGACCGCTCCAGTGCTGCCCATCTCCATAACGATGGAAAGTCGGGACGCATCAACACCGCGGCCTTTCAGCTCATCCTCTATCACCTGCCTTGTACCTGACCCCTTTTCTCTTGCTACAAAAGGATGCTTAAATACATCCTCCAGAACTACCTTCTTGGCCTTGGCCAGTACATGTCCCGAAGGAACAATCAGCTTCAGCTCATCCTGCATCACAGGCTCCACCACGATATCTGGGTGCTGAATCGGTGCCTCAATTAGCCCCAAATTCAACTGATGCTTTAAAATATCATCCATAATTTGAGTCGTATTCATTACATTCATCGCCATACGTATATGAGGGTACTCCTGACCAAACGGCCCCAGCATTCTCGGCACAATATACTCGCCAATCGTAAGACTTGCCCCAATATGTAATCTTCCCTCCAGCATGTGAGTAAAAGCAGACATCGCCTCATCAGCTTCGCGGATAAGCTGCATGCTTTTTTTCGCAAAAGGCAGCAGTGTCGCTCCTGCCTCCGACAGCTCGATTTTTTTGGTGGACCGATGCAGTAGCTTCGTACCAAAATAATCTTCCAAAGACTGAATTTGCATCGTCACGGCAGGTTGCGTCATATGCAGCGCTTGTGCCGCTGCCGAGAAGCTCCCCCGCTCCGCTACCGTATAAAAAATATGTAGCTGATGAAAGTTCATACTGACAGCCCTCTCCCCTCTGATGTTCTTATTTTAACATAAGAATAACGTCTGTCGAAGAATTTCCAAGAAAACACACTGAAATTAGGGGTTTTTTATTATAGATACTATACAAAAAAAAAGTATGCAGTTGATTCCTGCATACTTCTGCTAGATAAAATACTTGACGATATGCCTTCCGCCAAATCAACGTCTATTTCCGCTTGCGAGTGCTTTTCATCAGTGTCATACGCCGCGAATGGCGCAGCCAGGAATAGTATGACTTCAAATCCCGCAGTTCAATGGTCTCTGACATCCGACCCAAAAAGGTAATGACAATCATTTTGTGGAGCGGGTTACCCGCAATATCCATTTCGCCAGGCAACTCACCAAACTCGGCCACGACCACCAGGTCACCATCAATTAAATATACATCCTCTTCGTTGTGATAATAGGACTCCATCCTGTTTTGCTTTAGACATTCCCAAAGCCAGGCGGCGATATGATTCGTTTCGGACTGTTTCTGTTCTATACGGTCTAAGTAGCGTGTTTTCGCATGATTTGTAATCACAATATCGGCGACCTTCTTGTCGCCCATCTCTACGTAGAACGGCTCGTATGTACTCCATCGCTGCATTGCCTTGTCACGCACGGGATCACTCTCCCCACCAGATAGGTCTTTATATCTACCAATATATTCATATGTTACCTCAATAGACCCGGGACTACAAGTTACAAAATTGAAGTTTATCACTAATTTTTAAAGATAATTTTAGGTCTATCAGCATTAAGACTATTATGCAAAAGTCCTGACTTTATAAAAAAAAGCCAGCCCAAGGGCCGACTTTTTTAAGAAAAATCGAAATTCACACCATTTAAAGATTATATTTCATACTCTTTTAATTTTTCCTTATCGTCGTTATACTCCGTCCTGATCTCATTTCGGAAGGAGCGTTCGACCTTGCGCACATAGGAAAGCCTGCGAATATTTTTAACGGTATCCTCTGCCCGATCTGCATTCATATAAATGACAACATAATGCATACGCCTCGAAATATAGTGGACATTCCCGTATTTCTCCAAATTGCGGGCAGCCTTGATATCGCTTACCCAAATGATGTACCCTGTCCGCTCGGCAAACATTCGCTTCATCTCCCCTCCATTCGATATCATCCCTGTGGCCTATCCGCAGGAGCACTTGCCTCCGCTACCGCAGCCACCCTTTTTCACGTTCGGATCATTGCTCGGCACCTTAATGGTGTCAGACACAGAATAAGCAATCGTTTCGGACATGGCATGGAGCATATCATCCAACGCCCTTTCTGCCCGTTTGAACTCCTGAACCTCCTGAAATTGTTCAAGCTCCAGTTCGACAGCCTGCACTGCATCCTTCGCTTCATGAAAGTTTGGGTGAAAATGCCCAAAGCGTTCCGTTTCCGCGAACAGCTCTTTTTTGGCATCCAGCTTGCGTACACACGCCTGAATCGACGGATTCAATTCCACACGCTGTTTCCAATATAAATAATCCGATACCTCAAAGGACCGGTTGACCATATCGCCCAATTCATAGGCGTTAATAAGCACTTCTGCCATATTGACCGTATTCAATTCGGCTACGCTCATGAATGTTCATCTCACTTTATATAAAGTTCTACTGGTAAAGTAGACTCATTTATCATACCACATCCTTCTTTTGAGAAGAAGGAGTTTCATGCACATCCTGGCTCTTCTATGTAAAAGGAACCAGCAGGCGCATATCCGACCATTCCCCCGGCTGTAAAGTCGTGCGGGGCAACGTTTCACCGTCCATTCCGGTAGCATACCAGCCAGTCACACTCCACGGTTCACCGGAAACCACCGCTTCCGGTATCCATTTGACCTCTTTTTCACCGATTCGCAGCCCTACCGCCGCTTGCCAGCGAATTGCCTGTTCCATAAGCTGCCGGGCAGTGGATGTATGGTAGCTTCTCCATTCCTTCGTCCATGACGCAGGTACTGCCGATTTCTCTGGAAAATAATCGGCTGGGTCGGGTAGCGTATGCTCCCGTTCATAAAAATGTAACGTTCGGCCCGTGTAAACCAAGCCAGCCCTTCCCTCTTGTGAAAACATCGGCCATTCCTGATTCGAGGCCGCCACCATTGCGCCAGCCGTTTCGCTATTCGTCGTTTCTGTATCCACCGCCCTGAATGTGCTGTCGGAGCTATCCGGACAAATTCCCTCCGTTTCCGCAACCAGCGGATAACGGTGAACCAGCTCGTCTCCCCCCTCCGGCTCCCGGCGCGGACTTAACCCAATCGTAGCAAGCGTCTTGCGGATTTGGGCAGCCGAACGTGCCGGAATGATAAAGTCCCTTTCGCCGATCCGTTCAAGCAATCCAGCCAGCCCGGGGTGCCGTGCAGCAGTGTCTGCGTCTTCTCGGGTACCACAGCGCAAAAGTGTTACCGTTGCAAACGCTGTCCGTCCCACATCCCCTGCCCACTGCTCCACTGCCACGCGCACATGGTCAGGCACGCCTGTCCGGCTATACTTATCCAGAAGTGCAGGAATGGCTTTAGCCTCCATCCCCAGCTCGATCGCCTCTGTAACACTTTCCTGGGTGATCCGATATACCACCATACGGTCCCCCGTCACACGTTCACAGAAGCATCCCAGCTTCCAGCGCACATCATAAGCTACATCCGGCGGCACCAATATTTCAAAATCCGGCTGTACATAAAAGGTACCTCGCTCCTGAACCGCATCCTTCTCATCATCGGAACGAAGCATATCCAGCGCTGGTACGTTCCAGCGAAAACACAGTTCTCCCGACGCGGTCAGACCCCAATCACCCATTCCAAAGGCGGTCAGCGCTGTCACCCAGCCCCTAACCATATCCATGTATTGTCCGTTAAGATTGAAATTAGATGCCGTGTTTTCCTCAATCCTTACGGGGCTTGCATGTATAGCAGAAAATTCCAGATAATCACCGCTTTTACGGTCCGATCCGCTCAGACTCTCCTGCGAAATCAGTCCTGTCTGAGTCATCCATTGGAGCAACGGCCCGATATGAATCCAGCCTTCTGATCCCGCGTGAGTGGAGGCCACACACAGCATATAACGAAAATGCTGCATAGACGCTTCGGCCTTGCCGTACCTTTCCATGAGCGTGACAAGAATATGCTTGCGCATTTGCCAAGCGGACAAGCGAACCCACGCTGCCAGCTCAGCTTCCTGAACATGAAAAGAAGCAGCTTCCTTCACCAGCAGACCTAAGCTGAGCAGCAGGTCCATCATCACCACCGTTTGCACCGGATACAGCTCGGCGTACGCATATTGTAGCCCAAGTCCAGTCAAATCTTTCGGATGAAAGGGAGTCAGCTCATTTAGCTTTTGCAGCGACCGTTTATGAATAGTCCCTTTCACTGTCAACGGAACTCCTTGCACTGCAATACGTGATAACGCATGCAACAGCTCCGCTTCCAGTCCCGTCATCGCTTCATGCACCGTCACCAGTTGATCCGAATCCATCGCTTTCATCGTACTTTGACGTTGCTCCAACAGCATTTCGTACAGATCCGGCAACCGATGAACCGGAATATATAACATTCGTTCGCCCCACGATTTGGTAACCGCCTCCAGCCAGCCCCGGTCGCGCAGTCCGTGCAGTGCCAGCTTCGTTTCGGCTCCGCTCAGCGCTCCCCTGGTAAGCCGTAATGGCTCTTCTTCCTTCATGGGCTGTCCCGCGTGCCGGATAAAACATCGACGTAGCACTAACAGCTCATCCGATGCAAGCTCCTTCCAGCCGCCTTCCGTGTTCGTTACGCCCATTTTTTTGATCACGCCTCCCTTTTCTTTCCGCCAGCTTCAGCCTCATCACCCAGGTTCCCGATAAACTCCCCCGAGCTAAATCTGTAAATCGCATATTCATAGCCCTGCTCAATCAAAAACAGTTGACGGCGGGCTGCAAAATCCGTCTCCTTGCTGTTCTCTGTCACCAGCGCATAAAAATAAGCCTTATTTTCACCAGTCTTGGGTCGCAAA
The DNA here is from genome assembly GCF_000520815.1 of Paenibacillus maysiensis. Taxonomy (GTDB): domain Bacteria; phylum Bacillota; class Bacilli; order Paenibacillales; family Paenibacillaceae; genus Paenibacillus; species Paenibacillus maysiensis. Next base: position 48,193 of record NZ_ASRY01000201.1, read on the forward strand.
ATGCGGCCAAGCCGCTGTGCCTCCTCCTGACGGGAACCGAAGCTGCCCGATACCTCAATAGCCACGGCCGCATCCGGCAGATCCACAGCAAAGTTCGCCACTTTGGACACCAGCAGGGTCCGAATCGTACCATTGCGGAATGCATCGAACCACCGCACTCGTTCTGTCTGGCTCATTGACCCGGTTATCAACGGCACGTTCAGCTCCTGAGCCATTGTACGCAATTGATCCAAATATTGCCCGATAATAAGCGTGGGCATGTCCTTGTGCTGCTGCATCAGGCTGCGCACCGCTTCCAGCTTGGCCGGATTTTCGGCGGCGATCCGGTACTGCTGCCTGCCTTCAGCACGCATACTGCGCTCCAGAAGTGCAGCCGACATGGGAAGCCGCAGCTCCACACAATCGACCTGAGCGATCCAGCCCTGTCGCTCCAGCTCTTTCCATGGCATGTCGTACCGCTTCGGTCCGATCAAGGAGAACACATCCCGCTCACACCCGTCCTCCCGAACCAGCGTCGCGGTTAAGCCCAAACGGCGGGTAGCCTGAATATCCGCCGTTGCTCGAAATACCGGCGCGGGCAGCAAATGCACCTCATCATATACTATCAGCCCCCATTTGCGCTCGCTCAGCAGCTTCATATGCTCAAATTCCCCATCTTTGGTACGGCGGTGCGTCAAAATCTGATAGGTCGCCGCCGTAATCGGACGCACTTCCTTTTTCTGCCCACTGTATTCTCCAATGGAATCAACAGGAATATCCGTCTTTAGCTTTAATTCCTCAATCCATTGCCGAACAGATGTCGTATTAGAGGTTAAAATAAGCACCTCGCATTGGAGACGCTCCATCACCGCCATACCGATCACGGTTTTTCCCGCTCCGCATGGAAGCACCAGCACACCGCTGCCACCCAGACCGTCAGTCCCCTCAAACGCATCAGCCGCCTCCACCTGATAATCACGAAGCCTCAGCTCCGTTGGTCCCTGACCCAAAGAAAAATGGAGCTGATTCCCCTCAAGATAGCCTGCCGTATCAATGACCGGAAATCCAAGTCGGGTCAGTTCCTGCTTGAGCAGTCCCCGATTTTCTGGCGGAACCGACACGGTCACTTCACTCTCACGAAGTAAATCAAGCTTCCCAAGATCCTGCTTGAGCAGCAGTTCATCCAGTAAAGCCGGGCTGTCCGCCGTCAGTATCAAGCGGTCGACCGCTGTAACCCTGTAAGCTGTATCCGTCTCCATGCCTATAGTTACATCTTTCTCTATACTGTTCAGATCAGCAGTATCTGTGCTGTAACGCCCCTCTTTTTCTGCTCTCGCCCGTGACAGCGTCAACGTCCCGTAACGGGAGACGAGTTGTTCAATATCCTTTAACAAATCACGGGGAATATCCCAGCGTGACATGGAATGTAGACTATTTTGAACATCCGCGGCACTCCACCCAAGGGCAGCCGCATTCCACAGAGACAATGGAGTGATGTGATATGTATGAAAAGCGGACGGGCTTTTAACCAGCTCCGCATAGACCTGCAACTGTGAACGTGCATGCTCCGAAGCGGGCAGTCCGATTTCCAGCAAAACGGTAAAATCGCGTTGTACAATACAAGGGTGATCCGGATTCATAATTACCTCCCGTCAATCTATAACGCATCATCTTAAATTCTATATAACAAACAGTTTATCCGTTTATTCGCAGATCAACCGGAATAGCAAGAAGTCCAACCCCTATGCGGGTTGAACTCCTTGGTCATTCATGCTAGGCTTGCTTTTTTAACCTAGTGAACCTGCTCGGAAATATGGCTAAGCGCCTCTCCAGCATTGTCTGCAAAAATATTACGTACGGCCAGATCGCCAATCGAAACAATCCCGATCAAACGATCCCCTTCCGTTACGGGCAGACGACGGATTTGCTGCTCCGCCATCAGCTCGGCTGCTTGATCCACCGACATGTCGGCTTGAGCTGTACGGATACCTGTCGTCATCACTGCGTCGACCGAACTAGAGCCGGAATGCTTGCCCGCATAACCGCGAACGACAAGGTCACGGTCTGTTACCACACCGATAAGCTTGTCACTGCCTTCGCTCTCTACAACCGGGATAAAACCGGTGTCGTTATCCTTCATTTTGAGCGCAATTTCATAAATATTGTCTTGCGGGGTAACTGTTACACATTTTTCAGTCATAACTTCCTGAACCTTTTTCATGGGTACTCCCTCCTTTTCAAGAGTAGGGTACCCCATTTCATTCTGCTCATACGCCGAATCAGCTCATCCAGATTCAGCTCACGTTAGCTGTTAGCGGATGGAATTTTCTATTTTTCGCTCCGCAGCATATCCGGTAGACATCGCAATAAACAAACGAACCGCCTTAATCATCGCGTCCTCGTCAAAATCAAACTTAGGATGGTGATGCGGATAAACGGCTCCTTTAGCAGGATTACCCGCTCCCACAAACATAAAGCAGCCTGGCACACGTTCCAAATAATAAGCAAAATCTTCGGCAGGCATCAGCTTCGACGCTTCCTGAACTTTTCCCTCTCCGAAAACGGGTCCTGCTTCCTTAAAGAAACGCGAAGCTTCGTGCGCATCATTTACAACAGGCGGGTAACCCATAATATAGCGGATATTGGCTGTTGTTCCGTAAGTTGCCGCTGTAAGCTCCGTAACCGCATGCAGCCGGTCCTTCATCACCGTCCGGGTTTCCTCGTCAAACGTACGGATCGTCCCACTCAGGCGGCATGTTTCCGCAATCACATTTTGTGCAGCTCCCGCTTGAATTGTTCCCACCGTCAGCACAGCAGGCTGCAAAGGGTCCACTGAACGGCTCACGATGCTTTGCAGCTGCATAACAAGAGCTGATCCCGCTACCACACTATCATGGGTGGACTGAGGCATACCGCCATGACCACCCTTGCCCGTAATTTCAATATAAAAATCGTCCGCCGCCGCCATCAACGGTCCTGCGCAACTCGCAGCCGTTCCGACCGGGAACGGTGTCCATAGATGAATGCCATAAATAACGTCCACTCCTTCCAGCACGCCATCCTTTAGTACATTGACCGCGCCACCAGGCAACAATTCCTCCGCAGGCTGGAACAACAACCGTATTTCTCCTTCCAGCTCATCCTGATGCAGACTGAAATAGTAAGCCGTTCCGAGCAAAATGGACGTATGTCCGTCATGTCCGCAAGCATGCATGGCTCCGTCTACGCTGGAGCGATATTCGCATTCTTTCTCATCCTGAATGGGAAGAGCATCCATATCCGCGCGCAGCATCACAACAGGCCCGGGCTTGGAACCACGAATGGTACCGACAACACCGTGCCCCCCTACATGACGGCGAACCTCAATACCCCAGCTCTCCAGCTTGTCCGCTACAAAGGCTGCGGTTTTGCTTTCCTGAAAAGAGATTTCGGGATTTTTATGTAAATATCTGCGCCATTCCACCATATGGTCTTGTAGCTGGTCAAACCAGGTTTTATCTGTCGTGTGTTGTGTCATATTGCTCCACCTCTCCTTTTAAAACACTGGGCAGCTCCCCGATAAATCTCGCAGATTCATAACGAATGTGCCACTGCTCTCAAACCTTATTTGTATTCTATTGTAGCAGATATGGAATTGTTGCGATATCCATTGCAGTATGGAGGTTGCAGAAGCCCTCCAAACATACTATGATTAAATGGATAAACGATAAAATAAAAATGATAAACGTCTGCGAGGCATACCTTGCGGCGAATACCGGGGGAAGCTGATATGAGAAATACGAAGCCGGAGACTCGAAGAAGAGGCACACCGGATTTCCAATTGCTGATCCTCACCTTGTTGCTGGTTGGATTCGGTGTAATCATGGTATTTAGCTCCAGCTCCAGCGTAGCTCTGCTGAATAAAGATTACAATTTTGACTCTTTATATTTTGTGAAGCGTCAAGCTGCGTTTGCTATACTTGGACTTTTCATCATGTTGGTAGCTATGAATATTAGGATGGAAAAATATAAAAAGCTGTTTGTACCTTTATTTTTCATTACTGTTTTACTGCTGGTCATCGTTCTTTTTACAGGCTCTCTCAACGGCGCAAAAAGTTGGATTAGACTTGGTGGCGGCCTTAACTTCCAGCCAACCGAGCTTGCGAAAATATCCATTATCCTGTACTTATCCGCGCTGATTGTCAAAAAAGGGGATCGCTTTAGAGATTTACGAACCGGCTACATACCCGTGACCGTCATTGTAGGCTTTGTTGCAGGACTCATTATGCTTCAACCGGATTTTGGCTCCTGCTTCATTCTGGTAGCCACCAGTGGCCTGATTATTTATGCCGGGGGAGCCAGTGTGAAGCATATTACGGCTTCGATTGTTCTGCTCTTACTGGGCGCCGCCCTCGTTTTTGGTGTAGGCTCGTTGTTTGGAGGAAATTCTGAAACAACAGATGGACAAGCCACAGCCAAGCAAGATTATAAAATCGGACGTTTTCAAGCCTTTCTAGATCCTACGGAAGATAAACTGGGGACTGGATATAATCTGATGCAATCCTTGCAAGCTATAGGGGAAGGCGGAATAAGTGGGTCTGGATTTGGCAAGGGCATTATCAAGCTTCACTATCTGCCTAACTCGTTTAATGACTTTATTTTTTCCGTGATTGGTGAAGAATTTGGATTCATTGGAACCGCGATATTCCTGATGCTGTATCTGTATTTTATTTGGCGAGGGATGATCATCGCCTTGCGTTGTCATGATCCGTTTGGGACATTGGTAGGTACAGGTATTATGGGACTGATCGCTATCCAGGCGTTCATTAATATCGGCGGTGTAACCCAGACTATTCCGATCACCGGGGTCACGCTTCCTTTTATCAGTTTTGGTGGATCGTCCCTTCTTATTACGATGTTCTCCATGGGAATTATGCTTAGCATCTCCCGCGAAAACACCAAGCAGACAGTACAGGAACGTACTAAAGGAGTAGCAGTTCGGACCGAAGTCCCTAATCGTTTTCAAACCCGGAGAGCCAACCGTTCCCGTTAAAAAAAGAACTTCCCAGATCACCGATAACGGTGGTTTTGGAAGTTCTTTTGTATATGTATATACATGCGTTCAATCTGGCGGTATAGGCTGCAACTTATCTACAAACAAAAACTGGCGTTTCTATAAAATCGCCAGTTTTTGTGTTCTCATCCATATCTTCGCGGGGAAATCCCCTTCATGTATAAAACTGGCGAAAAACGTCGATGTACCCACCTCGTCTTTTTTACACCGCGTCGTCCTTGAAAGCGACACCCTCTACTTTTACGTTCACTTCCACAACCCGCAGACCTGTCATGCTTTCGACAGCTTCCCGCACATTTTGCTGAAGAATTCGGGACACCTCATGAATTGGTGTTTCGTAGAGCACAATAATGCGAAGATCAATGGCAGCTTCCAACTGTCCAACCTCCACTGATACGCCTTTTTGCACATTTTTACCACTCAGTCTTTTGGCCCAGCCTTCGGATAAGCCGCCTGACATTGCAGCAATACCGGGCGTCTCCAGTGCGGCCATCCCCGCAATTTTACCTACGACATCGTTAGAAATCTTGATGTTTCCTGCTTCCAGTTGTTGAATTTGCTCTGCCATGACCTATGTCCCCCTTCATCCATCCTCTATTTGTATTGTAAAGCCTCTGCCACTGCAAATGCAAACCTTACGTATGAAAAACAACTTTCGTTTACAACCTATATCATTTTGGGTATATTAATTTAGAAAATCAGTACAAGTGACAGCATTCATCAAACTTGTACACATCCATTGATATCGAGGTGCTTTTCATTGAAAAAATGGTTATCTTCCAGCTTGCTTATCGCAACCTTTGTCCTTAGCGCAGTTGCACATTACACACATTGGAACGCGATCGCCCAATTCGTCATTTGCGCAATCTCTGTTGTGTTCGTAGCCGGGTTTCTCGGCAGAGCCACCGAAAGCGTAGCACATTATGCAGGCCAACGTCTGGGCGGATTTTTGAATGCCACCTTTGGCAACGCAGCCGAACTGATCATCGCCATCTTTCTCGTCAAAGAAGGTCTTTACGATATGGTGAAGGCGAGTCTGACCGGCTCAATCATCGGCAATCTGCTGCTGGTGCTTGGAGCAAGCCTGTTCGCTGGCGGATTGAAATACAAAGTGCAAAACTTTAATGTATCGCTGGCTGGTTTAAGCGGTTCGTTGATGATTGTGGCGGTCATTGCCCTGTTCGTTCCGGCTGTATTTCTAAATACACATGTCATTACGGATAGTGAATCGGATACGCTCAGTCTGATTGTCGCGGGCACACTGATTGTGGCTTATATTGCGTGGCTTATTTTTTCGATGATTACGCACAAAGACTACTTATCTGACGTGACTGAACAAAAGGACGAAGAATTGCCGCATGAGCATGCTCCCGTGTGGTCCAGAAACAAATCCATTAGTTACCTGGTAATCGCTACCGTCATGGTTGCCTTTGTCAGCGAATGGCTTGTTGGAACACTGGAGGTATTCACGACCCAGTTCGGACTCAGCGAATTGTTCGTGGGTGCATTCCTCGTTGCCATTATCGGTAATGCGGCTGAGCACAGCGCAGCCATTTTGCTGGCGATGAAAAACAAAATCGGCGCATCTGTCGAAATCGCAGTCGGCAGCAGCCTGCAAATTGCGTTATTCGTTGCACCTGTGTTGATTTTTGTCAGCTACTTCATGGGAAATACAATGAATATCGTTTTTACTACGATTGAGCTGGTCGCCATTGCTGTCGCTGTATTTATCGCCAAGTCCATTACCCAAGACGGCTCAACCAACTGGTATGAGGGATTGATGCTGCTGGTTGTGTATGTTCTGTTAGGCGTATCTTTCTTCCTCGTGTAAACACCTTTCAAGGTTTTAAAATGTACATTAGGATGGTAGTGACCGCTTCACGTTTCATTTGATCTTCTGATCACTGTTGCCCTTGAATTTTTTAAGATGATATAACTCCTTAAACGGTTAAAATTCAAGGGCAAAGGTGAACGCTTACGCTTCTCCAGATTCAAATGAACCGCTACGCTGCTGCTATCTCCTGAAAGAACATTTTAAAAGATAGGTCGACTCGTTCCCATTTCATATGTAAAGGCATCAAAAAAAGCATGCTCTCAGACTCCGCATGCTCTCATCAATTAAACCGTCTTCCTAATTGGCCTTATTGTTCATGGCCTCATATAGAATAGCCAGATTGCGTTCCAGCTCACTGACCAGCTGTTTACCTACCATTTCCGGAAGAAGGCCGACGCGAACCGCGAAATCCACTTCCTTGGAAAATCCGTACATCTGAGTATCCAGCACTTCCTCATAGAGAGGGCAATAACGGGTTGCCAGATTCTCCATCTGTACTTCAATAAGCTTCTTTATTTTATCTGCGTCATCTTGAAGCAGATTAATAGCCTTAATATTCAATTGTTCCTGTAAATCAGATGAAGTCATGGATTCTTCCCCCCTATCTCTCAATGTCGCACAAGACGTTCTAACCTTAATATTAGACCAAATTGCAGGCTAATACAAGAACCTGACAAAAAAAGCATCCCTACAGTTACAGGTAGGGATGCTTTTGATCCAAGAATATAGTCAGGAGGCTACCGATATGTGTAGCCCGTGCTTCTGGAACACTTCAGTGATCGCTTTCTTGGCTTCCTCCGCGTCAGGTCCATGAACGTGCAGCTCATAGCTGTGGCTGCTGACTAATGTCGTAAACAAGCCAAGTATACTTTTCACGTCAATATACTTATTTTCGGAATGAAGGACGATGGAAGAAGTAAACTTGCTCGCTGTCTGTGCAATTTCAACAATCGCCGCGTTACTATTAGACATAGAGATCCCTCGCTTTACTGGATTATCATGTATCATTACTCATCCATTATAATACATTGAAATCGTTTTCTCAGCAAGGATAGATATCGTTATTTTAAGTTCTCGGGATTTAACGGCTCCAGCTCAGGCAGTAAAAAAATGCCATCCTTGCGGATCAGAACATCATCAAAATAAATTTCACCACCACCGTATTCCGGACGCTGAATCAAGACCAAATCCCAATGGATCGAAGAACGGTTGCCGTTATCTGCTGTTTCATAAGCCTGACCCGGCGTGAAATGCAAGCTGCCTGCGATTTTTTCGTCAAACAGAATATCCTTCATCGGATGCAAAATATACGGATTGAACCCAATTGCAAACTCGCCAATATAGCGTGCTCCCTCATCGGAATCCAAAATATCGTTTAACCGCTTCGTATCATTACTCGTTGCTTCTACAATTTTACCATTCTCAAAGCGGAATTTCACATTTTCAAAGGTGATACCGTTGTACAGCGTTTGTGCATTATAGCTAATAGTTCCATTAACGGAATCTCGAACAGGGGCACTATATACTTCGCCATCTGGAATATTGCATTGACCGGAGCATTTGATGGCGCCGATTTGCTTAATAGAGAAATTCAGATCTGTGCCCGGTCCGCTAATCCGAACCTTATCTGTCCGGTTCATCAGGTCAGCCAGCGCATCCTGCGCCTTATCCATTTTCGCGTAATCCAGATTGCACACATTGAAATAAAAATCTTCGAACGCCTCTGTGCTTGTATTCGCCAATTGCGCCATGCTGTCATTCGGATAACGCAGCACTACCCATTTCGTATGCTTCACCCGCTGCTCGCTATGTACCGCATGCTGATAAATCGAATTATACAATTTCATCTTGTCTTCCGGCACATCTGACAAATCATTGACATTTTCACCAGCGCGAATCCCGATGTAGCAATGCATTTGTTTCATCCGGTTGAGGTCTATTTCAGCCCAGGTTTGCACCATTTCCTTTGTCGCATGACGAAGCATGGCGCTCTGTACCTTACGATCCGTGAGCTGAACGAAAACGTTGCCGCCTTTTTTGCCTACCTCATGAATAATGGCGTTAAGCAGGTCCCGCTCTGTACCGATCATTTCAACCAGCACGTTCTCACCCGGCTGTACTTCAACAGAGTAACCTACCAGATTTTCTGCCAGTTTAAGTATTCTGGGATCTTTCATTTGTTGTCTCTCCTTCTCTGTTACATTCTTTTTGAACAACGGTTAATTCGTAGTCCATTGTATCATGCCCGTTGCGTTACTTGTAGCCCTCAAAAGCAACTCTGGTAATCAGAGCTTCCTCATGCTCCTCTCCATTTGCCTCCTGCCGCGAAATTTTGCATTCCGACGACAACTTCAGGGGCACGCCTGTTTGGCGATCTATCGTCAGATGATACACGGCATGCACATCAGAATGTTCTAATTGGCTACTCATATTCTCGCAGCTCTGCGCCCATATTCGATTCAGCTTTTGCTGCACCTCTTGATTCTTCCCGTTCTGCTTCATGTTTGCTTGCAGGAGTTGAGGGTTTATGGCATCCATTTCTTTCATTAAACGGTCTTTCAACCATCGCTTGGCTGAGGACGATTCTGGCTCAATCCTCACTACCCAGGTCCCCCGCGCGGCCCCGGCCTCTATACGAATGGTTTTATTCAGTGCATTCAGTTCCTCCAGCTCCTGAATCGGATTAAAACGATTTAACATCCCTACTCCATTCATAGCTATACGACCGGGCGTCACGGCAATCCATTTTCCATCCAGACGAAGAAAACGCTCCTGTGTTACCCCATCCCCGGATGCGCCTTGTTCGAGTGCAGCATAGCTTGACTGCTTGTTAAAAGCCCCCGCAGTACCCCAATGCATGGTCAGTTCATCGTGATTGCTCACCTTACCATGATATGCGAACTGTTTATCCACCAACATACCATTTCTAGTTATGACACCAGCCTGACCTTTGAACGTTAACGTTTCTTTGCCCGCTATCCCCGCAACGGCTCTTTTAAAAATCTGATCCGGCGCATTTTGCTGTTCTGCAAGTGTACATCCACTTAACGAGCACATCATGAGCAACATACAAACCAGCATACTCCACTCTCTTCTCCAATGCATCCAATCATCCGCCCATCATATCCTGATATAACCCCTTGAGTTTGTTATTGATATAGGGTTTCCTGACTACAAAAGGTTATGCACAGCAAAAAAAGAGAACATTCCATAAGGAACATTCTCTAGGCATCGCCCACATGATCAATAACAATCCGGTTGCGACCTTCATTTTTCGCCTCATACAAAGCCATATCCGCCCTGTAAAATAAAGATTCAATGCTGATCTGCTCATCCAGCCAGTTCCATTCAGCAATCCCGCAGGAAACGGTCACCTGAGGCTGGGTTTCATGTTGTACGCGATAGCGGATTTTTTCCGCATACTCCAGCGCCTGCTGTACTCCAAGTTGTGGCAAATAAATTGCCAATTCCTCACCGCCCCATCTGGCACATACATCCTCGCTACGGGTCGCCGAACGAACAATATCACTGACGCTTTTCAATATTTGATCACCTGTCTGATGCCCGTATGTATCATTCACCTGTTTGAACTGATCAATATCCACCAAAATGAGAGAACCGCAAAAATCTTTCTCCTGATGTCGCTGAATCACCTTGTCCACATAATGACGTACATACAGACCTGTTAGCATGTCCATATTGGCCAGACGCCGTACCTCAGCATGCAGCATGGCATTTGTTACCGCCAAACCGATATGGGGGGCCAGCATTTGCAGCATTTTGTAATTATCGTACGAAAAAAAGTGAGGGAGCTTGCTCGACAATAAAATAGCCCCTCTCGGTGTACCGCTGGTTTTCATGGGTACCGCCATCAAAGAAAGGGAATCGGTCATATCCATAAAATCGGAGGATATCTTCCCTTCCATTCTGTAATCTGACACGATGACGGGCTCTCCTGTTCTGCGTATCAGCTCTGCAAACCCATCCTCGCCAGAGTAACTGTGCAGCCCCAAACTTTCTACGTTGCTTGACGTGACCTTAAAGCAATTTCCTTCCTGATCGAGTTGCACAATACAGCAAAAGTCAGCCAAGAACATTTTCAATAATTCCTGCACAGCAAACTCGAATATTTCATTCAGCTTAAGGCTTTGATTCAAGCGCTGAACCAGTTCATTAATGAGACGCAACTCATGGATGAGCACATTGGATTGCTCCAGCAGCTTTGCATTTTCAAATGCGGTGCCTGCTGTGTCCGCCATCATGGCGATCAGCTCCACATCCACTTTCTTCATGCTTTCGGCACCTGATGGAAGAATCATATGAAACACACCATATACGCCTTGCTTGCCACGTAAAGGAATGCCGATTTCGGTCACTTCTCCTTCTGTACCTAGAGGCTCATTTACAGCCATTTGGCCTTTCATAAATGCACGCACACATACATCCTCGTCCCGCTCGTGCAATAACAAAGGTTTGACCTGCGGATTACGACTGTGCCGATCCTGGCTCATATACAACGTGATATCCACATGCGGAAACAAGTAAGCTATGCTGCCAAATACCTCGTCCAGCACGCCTTCAACATCAATCTTGTCATGCATCCGCTTTACAATCTGAAATAAAATAGAGCGTCGCCTGCCTTCGCGGTCGCTCCGTTCCTGCATCCCGAGGATATCTTCCATAAATATATACTCAAATCTCGTATAAAAGCAGGATCTAAAATGCAAAGTTGCCGCCAATAATGCGTCCTGCTCGGAAACTGAATGTTGAGCAGACAGTGTAAAACGAAGAGCAGCAAAAGCCTCGCCCTTATGATTACGGCGAAATACAGGAACCATGTACACAAATGCAAGGCTTCCGTCCCGAAGTTTGCGTTGACTTATTTTCATTTTTCTGGACAAGCAGCAACGTTCGACCAGCTCCAAATCCTCGTCATCATCCTCTTCCCTACCTGCAACCCGAACACCTGTAAAATTAAAAACGGCGGATTGTTCTTCATTAATCCACGATATACCATTGCTCTGCTGCAACCAGTTCCGATATCCTTGGACAAGAAGCTGATTAATATAGGGGAAATCAAATGGTGTCATATCCATGTTTTGGAGCCAGGCAAAAGATGTATATTCTTTATCATCAAACAGCGGAGCACTACTAGCCTTGGCTGTTTTACCGTCAAGCGTTTGCTGATCCGTTGTTGAAAAGTCCGACATATTAAGGCGCTCCTTTACAGCAAAGTTAGCTGTACCAAGACAGCGGCTACACACCACTATAGCTTATAATATGACCTATTTTACTCTTAACTCCAGAAATTTGCATCCATTTTTCAGAAATTCGTCCCCCTTTTTTAGTTCTAAAGCCCTATCGACAAATTTTGACGTTTTCATTCTTTTTCTCTTCTTGACATTGACCCACTATTACATATAGTATATATTAATGAAAAAGACTGTACGGCAGAACTATCTACTGTGCGGATCTTAAATTTTGGGCGTAACAGTTTGTGTCACCCTCATCTTATTTGTTGCTAACAGGACAGCGGCTGAACTTTTCTGTTAGTAGTGCGCATCACCTTGATTGGTAGCGCCGAACAAATTGGAGCGCAAAGAGAGCCCCAACTCAAATTTTAATTATGAAGGAGTTAACTCTATAATGGCACGTTACACTGGTCCTAAATTTAAATTGAGCCGTCGTCTGGGGATTTCCCTGAGCGGTACAGGTAAAGAATTGAAACGCCCTTTCCCTCCGGGACAACATGGTGCAAACCAACGGAGAAAAATCAGCAACTACGGTATGCAGCTTCAAGAAAAACAAAAGCTGCGTCACATGTACGGCTTGGGTGAAAAACAATTCCGCACTCTGTTCAACAAAGCTCAACACATGCACGGTATCGCTGGTGAGAACTTCATGTTCTTGCTGGAAAGCCGCCTGGACAACCTCGTGTTCCGTCTTGGCTTTGCTAACTCCCGTGCAGGCGCACGTCAATTGGTAGCACACGGTCACGTTACTGTGAACGGTAAAAAAGTTGACATCGCTTCTTACCAAGTAAGCCTGGGCGACGTGATCGGTCTTCGTGAAAGAAGTCGTTCCCTGTCTTCCATCAAAGAAGCTTTGGAAAACCGCAACCACTTGGCAGCTTACCTGGAGTACAATGACGCAGCTCTGGAAGGCAAATACATCCGTTTGCCTGAGCGTGGCGAATTGTCCCAAGATATCGACGAAAAACAAATCGTCGAATTCTACAACCGCTAATCCTTGTGATAGCATCGAAAAGCACCCGAACCTCGTTCGGGTGCTTTTTTCGTGTTACTGTAGCGTGCAGCTTGCAACATTTTATTCGATCGGTATATATACCTTAATATCCAAATGATCGGGAAAGGAGGAATTCATCACGTCAGTGATTTCAAAATCAGGTCCTTCCCTACGCTCAAAATTAGAATTCGGGAGCCATGTACCGTAGATATAGTTTCGCACATCCTGGACCCGACCATTCGGACCTGAAGCGTTAAATTCGGCATACTTTCCTGCAGGAATCTCCATATAGATAAACCCCTCTGCCAAATCTTCCGATTCTCCCTCAACTTCCTCGCCAATCACAAATGAAAACTCACCATTATCTTGAAAAGAGCAAGCAATACCGTACGACATCCCCGGTGCAATTTTATTCGGAATACGCATAAAATGCTCATTCGTTCCAAAGTGTTCATAAAATCCTGGAATCTCATTATAATGCTGCTCATGATTCAGGTTTGTTTTGTACTCATGGCCTATGACCTTAATCGTATCGAATTGCAGCATTACCGGCTTATTCACATCCAACTCCCCTTTGGTGTTTTTTTGATAATCCAGAAAATTAATCTTGTGTTGCTGAGAAATATCTATATCACCGTTCCGGTATTTTCCCGGGGTGACACCAAAACTTTTTTCAAAAGCACGTGTAAACGCTTCTTGCGAACTGTACTGGTATTCAAGAGCAATATCTAATACCTTTTGATTAGACTGTTTCAGCCCTACAGCCGCCTCCGATAATCTTCTCTTCCTTATATACTGTTGAACCGTAAAACCCGAAATCGCCTGAAAAAGCCGCTGAAAATGAAAGGCTGAAAAGCAAGCTTGCGAAGCAATTTCCGTAATTTTCAACTCCTCCCGAAGGTTCATTTCAATAAACTCAATCGCACACTGTATTCTTTTAAAGTAGTCCATACGATTCTTCCCCTTACTTGTCATGGTTTGACGATTCATTCGCCAAGCGAATTTAGCAAGACTTCGTAATCCATTATGTACAATCCTGCACATGCCTGTTTGATCATTTGTGCTAAGTTTACCACGGCCTGCCTTTTTACTTCAGTAGAAATAAAAACAACGCAGAAACACTATGCATGTCTCTGCGTTGTTAAAATAAAGGTGATTAACGGCAGGCAACAACGAAGCGGCCTGATTTGAATCTGGAGAAGTCCAGCGATGTAGACTAAATCGAACGCAGGACTACCTCTCTCCCACCATGTATCTCACATTTTTATCAGCCCAGCTTGATTTTGGCGAACTTACGTTTACCCACTTGCACAATATCGCCTTCCTGCGGCGTGTATGCTTCGTTTACATCGGTCCATTTCTCTTCATTAATTTTGACCGAGCCCTGTTGAATGCTGCGTTTGGCTTCACCATTGGAAGCCGCAAAGCCCAAATGAGTCAGCAATTGGATGACACGGATGCCGCCATCTTCCAAATGATCGGCCGTCAAAGTGAACTCTTCAATATCGTCAGGCAGCGCTCTTTGCTGGAATACGGTCACAAAATGCTGCTTCGCTGCTTCCTCTGCTTCCTTACCGTGGTACATACGTACCAGCGTTCCAGCCAGCTTCATTTTGGCGTCACGCGGATGCACTGAACCGTTCTTAATGCCTTCCGCCAGCTCAGCCAGTTCCTCATTGTTCAAATCTGTTGCCAGCTCAAAATATTTAAGCATCAGTTCATCAGGAACCGACATGGATTTTCCGTAGATTTCGTTCGGCTCCTCATCAACACCAATGTAGTTGCCCAGGCTTTTGCTCATCTTCTGCACGCCATCCAGCCCTTCAAGCAGTGGCAACATAATGGTGGCCTGGGGCTCCACTCCGTATTCCTTTTGCAGAGTTCTGCCCATCAGCAAATTGAACTTTTGATCTGTCCCCCCCAGCTCGATGTCGCTTCGGAGTTCCACAGAATCCATCCCTTGCATCAACGGGTAGAAAAATTCATGGATGCTGATCGGCAAGCCGTTTTGGTATCTTTTCGTAAAGTCATCCCGTTCCAGCATACGTGCGACAGTTACTTTAGCGGCCAGCGTTACCACATCGGCAAAAGACATGGGAGCCAACCAATGGGAATTGTAGTATACCTTTGTTTTTTCGGGGTCCAGAATTTTGAATATCTGCTCCTTATACGTCTGCGCATTGCGCTGGACATCTTCCTCGGTCAGTTGCTTACGAGTTTCCGATTTGCCTGTCGGATCACCAATCTTGCCCGTAAAATCACCGATGATAAGTTGTACCTGATGACCAAGCTCCTGAAACTGGCGCAGCTTATGCATAACGACCGTATGCCCGATGTGAATATCCGGCGCCGATGGGTCAAGTCCTAATTTAATTTGGAGCGGCTCACCGCTAACGACCGATTTTATAACCTTACGCTTCAGCTCGTCCTCTGGTACAATTTCCGCCACACCACGTTGAATCACATTTAATTGGCGCTCTACCTCTGCCTGCTGCCCAGGCTTCATCTCTTCCCACTTCATCCTGTATACCTCCTGTTTTCATCCAAAATATTACATATTAAAAAAAACAAAAAGCCCCTTTCATCCCAAGGGACGAGAAGGAGCTGCTCGCGTTACCACCCTAATTAAAGAAACGTATGCCAAAGACAAGCGTTTCTTTCACTTCATTCCTATAACGGGCCTACACCCGGTACTGGATTACTATGGTCAGCTTCGCAAATCTGCAAAAGCTCTACCATTCATCCAGACAGCTCCAGACGGTAATTCAAAGGAGGGTCGTTACCGATTCGCACCAACCATCGGCTCTCTGCACAACGTGATTCCACCTTCTACTGAAGTCTTTCTCTGCTTTTCACGATATTTACTTTGACCTATTTATAACACACCACTTTTATAGAGTCAACGACACCAAAAGACAGGCTTTTTAGCATATGGGTTCATTTTGTAATTTTATGCTATAATAATGGCTGTTATAAAGGAGGAAGACTTAATGGTTGAAGAAAAAAACAATGTGTCAGAGCCAAAGCCTTCCCGCTTACGGACAACCATGCGGAGGCTCGGCCGTGTCATAAAGTGGGTCGTCATCATCGGTTTTATGGGAGCGCTGTTCGTAGGAGGAGCCGCAGCCGGCTATGTAGCCTCTATCGTGAAAAGCGAGCCTGTACGCTCCAGATCCATGATTGAACAGGAAATAGACAAAAATGCAATTACAGGCTTTGCTTATTTCAATGATGGCTCCCCTATTGGACAGCTCCGGACAGAAGAAGACCGACGTCCTGTCACGTTTAAGGAGATTCCGCAACTCGTCATTAACGCAGTCATTGCTATTGAAGATAACCATTTTTACGAGCATAAAGGTGTCGATCTGTCGGGAACGCTGCGGGCTATAAAACAAAAAGCGCTGCATGAATCCGTACAAACCGGGGGAAGCACCCTGACCCAGCAGCTTGCCCGTCGTGTCTTTCTAAATCTGGATCGCACGGATGACCGCAAGGTCAAGGAAATTTTGCTCTCACTGCGCCTTGAGCGATTCCTGAGCAAACAGCAAATTATTACGGCCTATCTCAATAAAGTACCTTTTGGTAACGGGTCTAGTGGTTATAACGTCTTTGGGATCAAAGCAGCTGCCAAAGGTATTTTTAACGAGAATGATCTGAGTAAGCTGAATGTGGCTCAAGCCGCCTATCTGGCAGGTCTGCCACAGCTTCCTTCCTCTTATTCCGCTTACAACGGTAAGGGCGAATTTAACGAGTCCGGCTTTAAAAGGGCGATCAACCGCCAGCACCTGGTACTCAGCCGAATGCTGGAGGAGAATAAAATCAATCAGTCACAGTATGATGAGGCGATGGCTTTTGATATCAAAAATTCGCTTGCTCCACGCACCGTTAAAGCCTATAACACGTATCCGTATCTTATGATGGAGATGGAACGTCAAGCTGCGCAGGCACTCATGTCGGTCACAAATCCGGGTCAAGCGGCCAATGCCAGCGCAGATGCCAAAACCAAGGATGATAACGATTTGTTCAAAGAAGCTGAACAGCAGCTTCGAACAGGTGGTTATATGGTATACACCACTATTGATAAAAGCATCTACAAGTCGATGCGCCAAATTGCAGAGAATAAGAATAATTTCTCTGCCACAAGTAAAACCAAGGGTGACGAGCAAGCAGCCGCGATTCTAATCCAGCATAAAACAGGCGCGATTCTCGGTATGATGGAAGGCCGGGATTTCCAAAAGGAACAGATGAATTATGCTACCCAGATGGTACGCCAGCCGGGATCGGCTATGAAGCCGATTGCCGCCTATCTCCCTGCATTGGACAGCGGTCTCGTGCAGCCTGGCAGCATCGTGGATGATGCACCTATTATTTTGAAGGATGGCAGCAACGGGTATCATATCCCTAAAAACTCCAATAACCGCTATCAAGGGCTGGTTACGGCCCGTTACGCGCTGAATCAGTCACTAAATACGATAGCACTCAAGTTGTTTAACGAAAAAGTAGGTATCAGCAAAGCTTGGGATTTTGCCAAGAAGCTAGGCATTACCACCTTGGAACCAAGCGATAACAATGCCCAGACGGGTGTACTCGGCGGCTTGGCCCACGGGGTCACAGTCGAGGAACTGACGAATGCTTATGGTTCGATTCCAAATGGCGGTGTATTTAATGACGCCTACATGATTGAAAAGATTGTGGACTCGCAAGGCAATATTGTTTATAAGCATCAGCCTAATCCTGTACAAGCCTTTACACCACAAACCGCCTATCTGATGACGGATATGCTGCGTACAGCCGTGTCGGAAGGTACAGGCAGACTGGTGAAGCGTAATTTCGATCAAGCTGGCAAGATTCCGATTGCCGGTAAAACAGGCACTACACAATCCTATACCGATGTATGGTTCGAGGGCTTTACTCCTGACGTCACACTAGGTGTATGGGTTGGTTACAAGCAACCTGTCAATAAGCTCGAAACAAAAGCACAAAAAGAGCGGGCACGTCGCCTGTGGGCGCAAATCATGAATGAAGTAACCGCAAAGGAGCCAAATTTGTTCCAAACCGACAGCTTCAAGCGACCAGACGGTATTGTAACAAGAACAGCGTCCGCATACGGCTCGGATATTTACAACAGTAAGTATCCACCCAAAAACAGTGAAAATGGTGTCACTCGTGCCAAATATATTACCTACCAAGGTGTGAATTATATTCCACGCGATGGTACACCGGATGATATGTTGTATGAACGGACCGTTAGGAGACGGGAAAAGCCAATCTCAGAATTGATTAAAGAGCTTCAGCAAGCCTTTAAGGTGATGAGACGACATAACTCGTTGTCCTACTATCTGCCTCAGGATGCAGATAAGACGGCTCCTACCCGGATTGATCCGCGTAAAGACGATGGAGCCGATCCTAGTGCTCCGTCTAACGTTAGCGTAAGCTATAGTGACGGCAAAGCTATGATCAGCTTTAGCCCAAGCGGAAACAGCGATGTCGTAGGATACCGCCTATATCGTTCTACGGATGGGGGCAGTTTTCAACGGCTTGGTAAGGTCGTCATGGCTGACGGCTCTAAAGTGTTCTCTGACAGCCCGGGTGGCAGCAGCTCCAGCTACTACGTAACCGCCGTTGATGTAGGTGGACATGAGTCAGGGCCAAGCTCCCATGCAAGTGCAGCACCTATAGTGGCCCCTGTTGATCCTGGGAATCCAGTTGTACCGGGTGAAGGAGATGGAACGGGTGCGCAGCCTACGGAGATTCCTACCGCTCCAGGGCAGCCTCAAGCAAAAGCAGCAGGCTCAGCCGTAGTGCTCCAATGGAGTGCAGGAAAGCCTGCTGATGCGATTACAGGCTATAAAGTGTATTATAGTAAAAGCGGTGCGGAGCCTTTTACAAACATCGGCTCCACCGCATCCACCAGCTTTCAATATAAAGCGGGCAGCAAACCGAAGGGTTGGTTCCGCATCACTTCCATGAATGCCTTGGGGGAATCAGCTCCTTCCGGAGCCGTTCGTCCATAACAGCTCACAACAGCAACAAATACTGATATTTGGTGAAAATCCACTTTATCAGCTCAACAAAAAGGGAGTCTCTCAGCCATCACGGCTTTGGAGACTCCCTTTTTTGTATCTTACTAAATGAGCATTTCAATCCTCTATGGTAGACAAATCTCCTGTAGGAAGATTAAGCTCCCAGGCTTTGAGTACACGTCTCATAATTTTACCGGAACGGGTTTTGGGCAGCTTTTCCTTAAACTCAATTTCGCGTGGTGCAGCATGGGCAGACAGCCCTTCTTTGACAAAGCGATAAATATCCTGCTGCAAGGCTTCAGAGGGGGTGTAGCCTTCACGGAGTGCGATAAAAGCTTTAATGATCTCTCCCCGCACAGTATCCGGCTTTCCGATCACTCCAGCCTCCGCTACAGCGGGATGCTCCAGAAGCTTGCTCTCGACCTCAAATGGACCGATTCGCTCCCCGGACGAATTAATGACATCATCAATACGCCCCTGAAACCAGAAGTATCCGTCCTCATCCATATAGGCAGAATCACCGGACACATACCAGCCGGAAAAACGGAAATACTCCTGAAATTTGTTCGGGTTGTTCCATATACGGTTCATCATAGAGGGCCACGGTGTACGTATCGCCAAGTGCCCCATTCGATTAGGGGGTAGCACTTGCCCTCTGTCGTCCAGAATAGCCGCCTGAATACCAGGCAAGGGCTTTCCCATCGAGCCGGGCTTAATCGGTAGCTCAGGGTAATTACAGATCATTTGGCCACCCGTTTCCGTCATCCACCAGGTATCATGAATACGCTGCTTGTATACCTGCCAGCCCCAGCGCACCACCTCGGGATTTAGCGGCTCTCCTACGGATAGCACATGCCGCAGGCTTCCGAGATCATATTTGTCAACGATATCCTCCCCTGCGCTCATAAGCATCCGAAACGCGGTAGGAGCGCTATACCATACGGTCACCCCGTGGCGCTCAATAGTGCGGTACCAGTCCTCGGGGCTAAAACGACCGCCACGGATCACATTTGTTGCTCCATTCAGCCACGGGGCGAAAATGCCGTAGGACGTTCCTGTAACCCAGCCGGGATCGGCTGTACACCAATACACATCATCTTCACGCAAATCAAGCACCATTTTACCGGTATAATAGTGCTGAATCATCGCGTTTTGGACATGATATACGCCTTTAGGCTTCCCCGTTGAGCCTGACGTGTAATGAATAATCAGCCCATCCTCACGACTCAGCCATTCCGGTTCAAGTTCCTCGGAGGACGTAAGCATTTCCGTTTCAAAATCAATAATCCCTTGCTCCCGTTCGTCCACATCGCCAACCACAAAAATATGCCGCAGCTCCGGAAGTTCCTCACGTTGTACGCGCGAGAGAAGTGCAGGCGTGGTCACCAGCGCCACCGCCCCGCTATCTTCCAGCCGATCCTTGACCGCCGTTTCCATAAACGCCTCAAACAAAGGCCCGACGACTGCTCCTACCTTCAAAATGCCAAGCAGACTAATGACCAGCTCAGGTGAACGCGGCATGAATATAAATACCCGTTCCCCTTTGCCAATTCCGTATTTACGCAGCACATTGCCAAACCTGTTGGAGTTGGCACGCAACTGAGAAAAGGTGTAGGCTTCATGGCGGTTCGCGTCATAATACAACAGCGCCGTTTTATCACCTCTCCCTTCCTCTACATGCCGGTCAATCGCTTCGTGCGCCATGTTCACCTTGCCTGATTCATACCACGTAAAATGACGCTCTGCATCTTCCCACTGAAAGCGGTTGTAAGCTTGTTCATATGGGCCCATGTTGGATGTGGGAACTACAGCCTGGAGTTCTTCAATCTTCATGCGTTCAGCCTCCTCACGATATAATGAGAATAATACAGAACATGATAACGCTTACAAATTCAATACAAGCCTGTCAATTCCTTTGTTTAACATCTGATAAAAGCGACTAATTGTGAACAATTTATGTCTAAAACAGTATATCATAGGTGAGGATGTGACGACCATCCTTTTCATTTATTTGTTTTTTTGCTATAAGTAGGGGATATGGAGAGCTAGGTCACGGTAAACAAGGAGGCGCATGTATGCAGCATTTAAAACTGCACCATTTGGACACGCTGAGTCATAACGGACAAAAGATCTACGTAGAAGGCCCCGTATCCGCTGATCAACTGCGTTCATTTCAAATGCATCCACAACTGGACGCCTTTCGCAAGCCGAAGGAGCAATTCGACGCGCTGGTGGATATTTCGGGACTGCCGGAAGGCAGGATTATCATCGCTCATGATGGGGAAACCATTCTCGGATACGTGACTTTTCACTATCCGGATGAGATGGAACGCTGGTCGGAAGCCAGAATGAAGGACCTGCTGGAGCTTGGAGCGATTGAGGTAGCCGACGAATATCGCGGACTGGGTCTGGGAAGCCAAATGATTCGGGTCGCCTTTGAGGACGGACAACTGGAATCCTATATCATTTTTACGACCGAGTACTATTGGCATTGGGATTTAAAAGGCAGCGGTCTCTCCGTATGGGAATACCGCCGCATGATGGAACGTCTGATGAAAACGGTGGATATGGTCTGGTACGCTACGGATGATCCTGAAATATGCTCCCACCCGGCGAATTGCCTAATGGTCCGAATGGGAGAGGATGTCCCCCTCACATCACGGGAACAATTTGACCGTATCCGGTTTGTGAGAAGGTTCATGTATTAAATGTTACACCACTAGCCATTTAACCCAAATGCTTCAGCATATACTCCACAATTCGATGCGAACGATGGGAAGATGCTACTGTAAATTCGCCAAAATTAACGTGAGCAGATCCGTCTGCCTTATCAGACATAGAGCGGAGGACAACGTAAGGCACAGCGTTCATATGGGCTGTCTGAGCCACTGCTGCGCCCTCCATCTCGGTACAAGCACCGTCCATCTCCTGATACAATGCAGCTACCAGTTCACGGCTGGCGATAAACTGGTCACCAGAGAGCACCTTGCCGATAATATAATGATCGCCGATGGATTGACAGGCTTGCTCAGCCAGACGAACAAGAACAGGATCAGCCGCAAACTCCGAGGTATCCTGATAAGGAATGACTCCTCTGGCATAACCCAAAGGCGTTACATCCATATCATGCTGCATACACGTCGAGGAGATCACGATATCTCCAATATTTAAATCCGGATGCACGGCCCCTGCCACTCCTGTAAATATGATTTGTTCCGCTCCAAAGCTATCGATAAGAATTTGTGTCGTTACCGCAGCATTGACCTTACCTACACCAGACTTGCATACGACAACCTGTTGACCGTGAATGACTCCCTTTGTATAGGTGATTCCAGCCTTGACCGACTTACTAGTTTCAGTCATTGCAGCAAGCAGCAGCTCAATTTCTTCATCCATGGCGCCAATTAATCCATAGATTCGACTCATCTCAAATCCCTCTATTCTTTGTTTAATGATGTGCATTAGACTATGTATTCACGAAAAAAGCTCCATTAAAGGAGCTCATCGAAGGTCTATCCTGTTAACAAATCTGTCTAGTCTAGATAATTAACCGACAACCGCAAAATCGTTTCATGCGGCAAAATGACGCGAGGATTTTCCACGTTTTCCTTCTTCATTAGCTTGGTCAGCAAACGCATCGCTACTGCACCCAAATCGTACATCGGTTGCGCCACCGTCGTAAGCTGCGGACGAACCATGGAAGCCATACGAATATTGTCCACACTGATGACAGAAAAATCGTCCGGTACTTTCAAGCCTTCATCCTGAATGCTATGAATCGCACCAATCGCCATTTCATCTGTAGCCGCAAAAATCGCGCTTGGCTTCTTCTTGAGGCCCAGGAAATACTTCATTGCCTCCACACCGGACTCATAACGATAGTTCCCGATGCGCACGAGATCTTCCTGATACTCAATTCCTGCTGCTTCCAGCGCTCTCTTGTAGCCTTGGAAACGTGCATAGCCGTTCGCAGGGTCCTGAAGCGTACCACTAATCATCGCGATTTGACGGTGCCCGTGGCGGATCAATGTATTCACTGCATCAAAAGCAGCGGCTTCATGATCAATATCAACCGAAGGGTAGCTGCCTTTCTCATCACTCGTTGCGCACAGAACGATAGGAACCGCAGCCGTATGAAAGGCCTGAATATGCTCATCCGTTACTGTGCCACCCATGAACAGAAGTCCATCAACCTGCTTTTCGAGCAGCGTATTGATGACACGAATCTCTTTTTCTTTCCTCTTATCGGCATTACACAAAATAATGTTATAGTGATACATATTCGCAATATCCTCAATGCCCCGCGCAATCTCTGCGAAAATTGAGTTTGATATATCAGGGATAACCACGCCGACGGTTGTTGTCTTCTTGCTGGCCAGACCTCTAGCCACCGCATTAGGCCGATATCCCAATTGCTCAATCGCTTCATATACCTTCTTGCGTGTCTGAGGTTTTACGTTAGGATTATTGTTAACTACACGGGACACTGTCGCCATTGAGACACCAGCTTCGCGAGCTACATCATAGATCGTTACCGTCAAATTCCTTCTCTCCATTGCCAATAAATTTTCAACCGAATCCAAGAACAACTAATTAGAACCATGATACGACAAAATACTACTTTATGCAACGACAGCGCTCATTCTATCTATACCAAATGATCGTGAAGCGCACGCGCAGTGATATTCGAATGGGATGTATGCCAGACAACCTCTCCGCCCTTGATCAAAATGGCCTGCGGTGATTCATGCTGCAGCTGGAGCCTGTTGGCAGCCTCATTGGACACTGGCCGGTCTTCTACTACATAAATGATACCGTATTCAATATTTTCGTTGGGAGTGCCTTGCAAATAGGACTCCAGTTCCTGATGTGCGCCAGAGCTAATCGGACAGCGCGTGCTATGTTTAAAAAGAAGCAATGCCTTGTCTGATGACGCTTCCAGCGCCGCATTTAATTGTTGAACAGTAGCCACTTTTGTCATCGTCGCCATTGGATATACATTCCTTTCCGCGTATTGTCGTATGTCCTATTCACATCCTAACAAAAAGAACATGTAAAATCCAATGGTGACCATGAAAATTTTCATTTTTTTAGTTTTTTGTATTCATAAACACCGATTCACTGGTAAAACCGGATAATTGCACCAATCTTTTCTGTACATCGTTCATCCAATCCTCATCTCCCAGACTTCTCGCATAACGATAAAGGTCCAGCAGCAGGTTGATTCGAAACTCCATTCGCTCCTCCAAAGAGGATTGCCAGTCCACATTGGGATTGTCCGCTTCCTCCAGTACCAGCTTGCGAATAATTTCAGCCAGCTCGTTGTTACGGGCAAAGGAAATGCGCCGAGCCGTAGGCTTGCTCCCCAAATTTTGCAATAGCTCCTTGATATCCTTCGTTACATGCTGCAAAACCTCACTGGAGAAGCATGAAGGGCATGAAAATACGGGAACATGTAAAATTTCAACCTTGTCCGCATATATCACATTTCTCAACTCCAGCCCCATCGGTTTACCACAATGGCATTGCTTATGCATTTAACCACCTCATTACGTAGGATCAAGCTATATGAGGATTTCATCAGAATCCAGATATATCTATCTACTAGTCTATAAAAGATTTGTTAACTCTATAAAATTTTTCACACCCTTTTTTATTTCGACTTTGGGACCTCAAATCCTTCCACAGTTTGCAGCTATGAACAAATTATCAAAGGTTTAGCAGGTTACGAGAAAGGTGATGCTGGCATTGAAGGAGCTTGTCATTTACCAAGAACGTACAGAGGAATGGACTTCCGGCGATCTTTTTCTTAAGATGTATAAGGTACAGATTATAAAACAGCAGTGTCATCAAGTGACGCACGAAAGGATGGTTAGATGTCGAGACTTGCCGGAAAAAAGGTTATCGCCCTGGTAGATGAGGAATTCGAGGATCTGGAGCTATGGTACCCCGTGTACCGTGTTCGTGAAGAAGGCGCAGAAGTGCATTTGGCCGGTGCTGAAAAGGGTAAAAAATATATCGGAAAATATGGCGTACCTGCTGAAGCGGAATATGCCTTTGAAGAACTGAACAGCCGCGATTATGACGGGATTCTTGTCCCCGGAGGCTGGGCGCCGGATAAACTGCGCCGCTATCCCAAGGTGATTCAACTCGTACAGGAGTTTCACGCCGCCCAAAAGCCTATCGGGCAAATCTGCCATGCAGGCTGGGTGCTGATTTCCGCCAAAATTTTGGACGGTGTCACTGTAACATCCACACCGGGTATCCGTGATGATATGGAAAACGCAGGCGCCATCTGGAAGGACGAAGCTGTCGTGACGGACGGACATATCGTATCTGCCCGCCGCCCACCTGACCTTCCGCCATATGGAAAAGCGTTTTGCGATCTGTTGGCAAACAATGCTCAAAAATAAGTCAGTTCCAATAAAATGAGCAAAAGCACCTTCAAAACCATGGCTAATGTGGTTTTGAAGGTGCTTTTTTTATTTCCAAACAAAATGCACAGCTAGTGCATGATTACTGGCTTCCTGGCCCGGCCGGAATATAGCCGACATTAACTGCGGTCAGCTTATCTTCGATCGCCGCGCCGGTAGACATGCTGAAGCACGCCTGGGCAACCAGCGTTGCCTCTGCTGCGGACGTGTTCAGTACACGATGCTTGACTCGCAGCAAGGACTGGGGAGACATGCTAAGCTGATGTATTCCGAGCTCCAGCCACAGGGGAATGGAACGTTCATCTCCTGCCATTTCACCGCACACACTCACATCAATCCCTGCCTGATGAGCAGCCTGCGCCGTCATACGCAGCATCCGCAGCACCGCCGGATGGTATGGATGGTACATATGCGCAATCTGCTCGTTCATGCGGTCTACGGCCAGCACATACTGTACCAAATCATTCGTGCCTATACTGAAAAAATCCGTTTCAGCCGCCAGCAGATCGGCAATCATTGCTGCCGCTGGCACCTCAATCATAATCCCTTGCTTGATATGCGGGTTATAGGCAAGTCCTCTCGCATCCAAATCCGCCATAGCTTCCTTCAAGATCGCATCCGCCTGACGGATCTCCTCCACCGATGAAATCATAGGATACATAACCTTGATATTCCCTGCCGCACTGGCACGTAAAATAGCTGTCAATTGAGTCTTGAATAATTCCTTCCAATCGAGACTGATACGTATAGCGCGATAGCCTAAAAACGGATTTTCCTCCTCCGGCAGTTGAAGATAGTCCAGCGGCTTATCCCCGCCGATATCCAATGTACGGATAACAACGGAGTGGTTTCCTGCCTTTCCTGCTACCAGCCGATACACTTCATACTGCTCATCTTCATCCGGTGCGGAGTTTCGATCCATATATAAAAATTCCGTGCGGAACAGTCCCACACCCTGCGCTCCATGCTTCAATGCCACCTCCAGTTCCTTGACAGAGCTGATGTTGGCTGCCAGCCTCAGTTCAGTTCCATCCTTGGTCACGGCTTCCACGGAAGCGAGCACCTGAAGCTGTTCTTTTCTGCGGCGCTGCTCATCACGTAATGCCGTATAATGATCAATAATGGATTTTTCTGGGTTCACGTAAACCTTCCCAAAGTCTCCGTCGACAACCATCATATCTCCCGTCTGGACAGGCAAATTGAGGTTGCTCTCCAGCCCCGAAACGAGCGGAATGCCCATCGCACGGGCCATGATCGCGGAATGCGATGTTTTACCCCCATTCATAGTCACAATTCCTAATACATAGCTTGGATTCAAGTGGGCCGATTGAGATGGAGAAAGCTCCTTGGCTACCAGAATGTAAGGCTGTGTGTCCTTCGGAAGAGTTACTTCCGGCGCACCCAGCAAATGCTTGAGCAGCCGATTCCCCACATCCTTGATGTCGATCGCCCGCTCCTTCATATACTCATCATCCAGCAGATCAAACATCGTCACAAAATGGTCAATTGCTTCCTTAACGGCCACCTCGGCTGCTTTGTATTGGCGCTCGATGATTCCACGAACCTCGTTCATGAATTCAGGGTCCTCCAATATAGCCAGATGCGCATCAAAAATGCTGGATTCCTCCGGTCCCACCATTTCCCGAAACTCATCCTTAATAAACTGGATTTCACTTTTGGATGTGCGTATCCCTTCATACAACCGTTCAAATTCCTTTGCGAGATCTACCGCATCCATTTTTTGATCAGGTAAATCCCACTCCCAGCTCGGCAGGACAAATGCCTTCCCGATTGCCACACCTGCTGCGGCGCCGATGCCTTCTATCATGTCTCTACCCCTCCAACATTCCTGTCATGCAGCACAACGGACATTACCGAGGCCTGACCTTTTTTCACTGTTTTAAACGGAGCAAAGCTCCATGACTTCACGCGATCCGGGTTCGTAATGACCATAGGGGTCACTAACGATGGAGCTTGTTCCCGCAGTGCCTGCAAATCAAATTTAATCAGCAATTGTCCCGGTTCCACCGTATCGCCTGCTTCTACCATAGCAGTAAAATTCCCTTTTAGCTGTGAAGTATCAATCCCTATATGAAGCAGAACTTCAAGTCCCTCTCGTGTAGAGATGCCTAAAGCATGCATGGTCGGATACAGATGCATAACCGTACCATACACCGGAGACACAAGTTCACCTCGTTCGGGAACAAAAGCAACTCCGTCCCCGACCAGCTTCGTTGCAAAAATTTTGTCCGGTACCTCGTGAATCGGCAGCATTTTTCCATGCACCGGGGCGTTGAACAACACTTGAGGAAGATCGCGCTCCATAAGCTTCGCGATTTCCTCACGAATCAGCTCCGAATACGTCCCAAACACAACCTGCAAGTTGCCCCCTCCCAGGTTGATGAGTCCAGCCGAGCCCAAAGCTTTTATCGCTCCGGTATCAATCAGCCGATCATTGTGGACGGTGAGGCGCAGCCGTGTAATGCAGGCTTCCACCCGAACAATATTTTCCTTCCCTCCAAGCGCCTCCAAAATGAGCGGTGCGCTGTAGGGAATATTGCCTGCCCAATCCTCTAGAACCGAACCTTCCTCGCGGCCTGGAGTGGGAATACGGAACCTCCGAATCGCCCAGCGGAATAGCACATAATACACCAGCCCATACGCCACGCCTAACGGAATCAACAACCAGGCGTTATGTGACAGATGGAAATTGAGTACGTAATCTATAAAACCCGCTGAATATGAAAAACCGTGATGTATATCCAGCTCAAAAGTAAGCCACATGGCCAGACCTGACATGACTGCATGAACGAGGAACAAATAAGGAGCAGCAAACAAAAATGCAAACTCAATTTGTTCTGATACACCAGTAAAAAAGCAGACGAGTGCAGCAGTCAAAAACGTCTTTTGCACCTTTGGTTTCAAATCTTCACGCGCTTCCTGAATAATCGCCAGCGCAATGGCTGGAATCGCAAACATCATAATCGGAAACAACCCTGACATAAAATAGCCCGCCGTCGGATCGCCAGCAAAAAAACGGGGTAAATCCCCCTGCACTATGTCGCCTGACGGCGTTTTATATGTACCTAGTTGAAACCAAAATATATTATTAAGCAGATGATGAAGGCCAAAAGCAGCCAGCACCCGATACAAAATACCGTAAATAAACAATCCGAAGCCGCCCAGACTCAATTCCAGACCTGCTATAAATTGTAATCCTCTCTGAATGAGTGGTGCCACTATCAGCATCAGTCCTGCGAACACGGCGGAGAACAAGCCAATCAGCAGCAAAACAAATCGAGTCCCTCCAAAAAATTGGAGTACCTCAGGAAGCTTAATGCTTTTGAAGCGGTTATACGCCACCCCTGAAATGACACCCAAAATGATGCCAATGAGCGTCGCGGGATGAATGAGTCCGTTTCCAAATCTCAATGTGACCTGATCATATATAGCCATACCAGCCAATGCCGCCAGTCCTGCCTGACCTGCCTGATTCGACATGCCGAGTGCTACACCAACCGCAAACAAGTACGGCAAAAAATAAAAAATCCCACGCCCTGCTGCATTAGCCATTTCAGACACCATTGGAAATCCCCACGTGGACCAGGGAAGGCTTCCGAGACTTAGTAATATAGCAGCAGCCGGTAACACCATCGTCGGGAGCATGACAGCCCGACCAAGCTGTTGTAAGGATCCGAGCCAGTTCATGGCATTCCTCTCCTTTCTATCCCTGATGGTAAGTCGAATAAATACTTTTGTCAAAGCGATTCTCTTGCTTGATAAAAAATACTATTATACGCTTTTCAGGTCTGAATAGCTCTATTCAAACGTCTTATTTAAGTTATATTTTGCGTGTTTATCAGCTTGGACCATATTATTCTGAAACAAAAGGAGATGCAGCATGAGTGAAATACTTTTTAAAAAAATATGGATCAACGCGCTTTAACAGCACAGACACTCGCCTCGACAATATGGAGCAGCGGTTCGACATCATGGATTCACGTCTGGATGGTATGGAGGACTCTCCACTTGAGGGTATAGATCACAATACTGTCGATTGAGCTCATTCACCAAGATAATATCACAAAAATGGCATACATACATTATATGGATTCCTGTAAGCATAATATAGCCCAATTTCCACACACCAAAAACCTTCTCCCCGTATTTCATAGGGGCGAAGGTTTTTTTCTTCATGTCCAGATTATCCTTTACGTACTGCTTGGGTTATGGAATCCTCTACCTTGATGCAACGATCCATAATAACCGTCATTCCATGCTCCTGCGCAATGTCAGCGGCTTCCTGGCTGATAATGCCCTGTTGAAGCCACAAAACCTTCGCACCTATAGCAGCCGCCTCACGAGCAACCTCCGCGCAGTACTCACTGCGACGGAATACATTGACCAACTCGACAGACTCGGGCACTTCTTCGAGACTTGCATAGCAAGTTTCTCCTAAAATCGTTTGCCCCGCTGCCGCAGGATTAACCGGAATAATACGGTATCCCCGCTTTTGCATCGCATAAGACACCATATGCGAGGTCCGGTCTGCTTTATCAGACAAACCTACAACCGCAATGTTGCCCACTTGTTCCAAAATGTTTTTGATCTCTTCCCTTGACGGATTTTCAAAAGCCATCCTTTTCCCTCCTGTCCACTTTTAGAACTTACTTTTATTTTACCCACTCTACAGAGGCGCCAAGCGTCGTCAGATGGTCAAAATATTGCGGATATGATTTGGCAACATGATGCGCATCCTTGATCACCAGCGGTTTCTGTGCCCGCAGACCGACAACTGTCAAAGCCATAATAACACGGTGGTCAAAATGCGCGTTAATTTCAACACCGCCTTCAACCCCCTCCGGTCTGCCATATACGATAATTTCAGCCTGACGTTCCTCCACCCGAGCTCCGGCCTTGGTCAGTTCGTTCAAATAATCGGTAATGCGATCACATTCCTTGTACCGCAAATTTTCCACATTATAAAAACGGGACGTGCCGTCAGCAAATACAGCCGCAGCCACCATCGCCAGCACCGCATCGGTTGCAGCATCACCGTCAAATTCAATGGCCTTCAAACGGCCATTCCCCTTCACGACAACGGTGTCGTTCTCGTGCGTCAGCGGTACTTCCATCATACGAAGTACATCTACAATAGCACGTTCTCCTTGCTTGCTCTGCTCCTTTAGCCGATGGATGGTGACATCCGAGTTCGTGACCGCAGCCGCCGCCAGCACCGCGGCGCTGCCCGGATAATCGCCCTGCATGGTATATGTGCGTGGCTGATAAGATTGTCGTCCGGGCACACGGAAAGACATATAATCATCACTTGCATGAATGATAATGCCTGCCTCTTGAAGCACCTCCAGCGTCTGACCAATAACCACCTTGGATTTCAGATCATGCAGCACCTCAATTTCGCTATCTTCCTCCAATAACGGCGTGAGGAATAGCAAAGCGCTCAAATATTGCGAGCTAACCGAACCGGATACCTGGATTTTGCCGCCTTTGGGCTGACCGCCCTGAATGCGGATCGGAAGCTTACCTTCACGATGATCTACCTGTACACCCAGTTGACCCAATGCGTCGATCAAATCATCATGTGGTCGTTTTCCCAGCGAATCGGGATATGTATTGACGAAAGTAACATCCGGGCACAGCGATGCGATCCCCATCAAAAAACGAAGCACTGCTCCAGCGTTACCTACATTGAGCTCCTTCACAGCACGAGGATGGCTGCCAAAGCCCGTGATGACTATTTTTTCATCATCCTCTTCCAGCACTGCCCCCAGATCAGCGATACAACGACGCATAGCATCACTGTCCTCACTGTGTGCCGGAAAATAAATGGTACTTTGTCCATCGGCAAGCGCTGCTGTCAGCAAATAGCGTGTAGTGTAGTTTTTGGAGGACAAGGCCCCAATCTCCCCTTGCAACGAAGGGGTAGGTCTAACGATAACATCCATAATGTACATGCTCCTTTTCGGATTTTAACCAACTCGTTTTACGTTAATTATACAAGCTGTGATGTTCATTTCTCCACCAGAAAAACACTGAATATCAAGCAAAGCCTGCCCGAGTTTCATCCCGGCGATTCATTAATCTATACCCGCCTTTAGGATTAGCCCGATTGACAGCTTGCAGATAGCTTGGATATCATACATAGAGTGTATAAGAGGTTTGGTATAAGCCATTAACACACGAGTCACCTATTTTATATTCAGAAAAGAGGTCCGGCCATGACGCAAATCGCCCTGATTGAACCTTCTGAGCTTCGTGCACGCCTGCAAGCAGGCGAACAATTGCAACTGATCGACGTTCGTGAGGCAGAAGAAGTAGCGGAAGGCATGATTGACGGTGCCAAGCATATTCCGCTCGGACAGATTCCAAGTCGTCTTGAGGAAATTGAACGTACCGGTGAAATTATCTTTATTTGCCGGAGCGGTTATCGCAGCCAACGAGCCTGCGAATATTTACAACAACTCGGTTATGAAGGCTGCACTAACATGACCGGCGGCATGCTGCAATGGTCACAAGAGCAGTAAAATGCTGCACACCAAATGAGACGGGATCTTCCCGTCTTTTTTGTCGTGACTCAAAGCTTAGACGCGGTGATGTATTAAAATAACTATTCCTATCATACCACAGTGCCGAAAGCTAAGACAATCCACTAAAAAAAACGGAAGCTTCCTCCGCCACAGAGGGCAAAAGAAGCTTCCGTTGTATTACATTGCTGTTATCCTAGCATATTCGCCATTTCCTTAGAACCATTGGTGATGGAATACGCCTTCTTTGTCCACACGTTTGAACGTATGCGCACCGAAGTAGTCACGTTGTGCTTGCAGCAAGTTTGCTGGCAGACGCTCAGTACGGTAGCTGTCATAGTATGCAAGCGCACTGGAGAAGCCTGGCACTGGAATACCTTGAGATACAGCTACGGAAATTACCTGACGCCATGCGTTTTGGTAAGTTTCTACTACATTTTTGAAGTAGGAATCCAGCAACAGGTTTTTCAGAGCAGGATCGTGATCATACGCTTCCTTGATGTTTTGCAGGAATTGCGAACGGATAATGCAACCGCCGCGGAAGATCATAGCGATTTTTCCGTATTTCAAATCCCAATTGTATTCATCGGAAGCTGCACGCATTTGTGCGAAGCCTTGAGCATAAGACACAATTTTACTTGCGAACAATGCTTTACGTACGCTTTCGATAAATTCTTTTTTGTCGCCGCTGAAGGATTCAGCATTAGGACCGCTCAGCACTTTACTTGCCGCAATACGCTCGTCTTTCATAGCAGACAGGAAACGGGAGAATACGGATTCGGTGATCATGGACAATGGAACGCCCAGATCCAGCGCGCTTTGGCTTGTCCATTTACCAGTACCTTTTTGACCCGCAGCATCCAGAATAACGTCTACCATTGGTTTGCCTGTTTCGGAATCATATTGGGAGAAGATGTCAGCCGTGATTTCGATCAGGTAGCTGTCCAGCTCGCCTTTATTCCATTCTGTGAAGATTTCATGAAGCTCTTCCGCATTCACATTCAGGACCGATTTCAACAGGTGATAAGCTTCACCGATCAATTGCATGTCACCGTACTCGATACCGTTATGCACCATTTTTACATAGTGACCAGCACCGTCAGGACCGATATATGTGCAGCATGGGTCGCCATTCACTTTAGCAGAGATTGCTGTCAGAATCGGCTCTACCAGCTTGTAGGCACTTTCTTGTCCACCCGGCATGATGGAAGGACCGTTCAAAGCGCCTTCTTCACCACCGGATACGCCTGTACCAATAAAGCGAAGTCCTTTTTCCTCCAGCTCCTTACTGCGGCGCTGTGTATCAGGGAAGTAGGCATTGCCTCCGTCTATAATAATGTCGCCCTTGTCCAGATGAGGCACAAGCTGCTCAATCGTAGCATCTGTTGCTTTACCCGCTTGAACCATGATCAGGATTTTACGGGGTGATTCCAGAGAGTTCACAAATTCTTCAATGGAGAAAGTACCCGTCAGTTTTTTACCTTCTGCTTCTTTGATAAGATCGTGCGTTTTTTCTGGAGAGCGGTTAAAAACCGAGACGGTGAAGCCTCTGCTCTCAATATTAAGGGCCAAATTCTTACCCATTACTGCCAGACCGATCACACCAATCTGCTGTTTTGCCATCTGGTTCCTCATCCTTTGCAACATATTTTTATTCTAAATCGCCGCTTTACCGCATTACACTTTGAGTGAATCGGAACACGTGCAATTCTATTTTAACGTTTTTGGTGTCAGAAGTGAACCCCTGTCTATTCGCAGATCAAAACACCCCATTTTCATGAGGTGTTCAGTTATACTAAATCTACATCATTATGCTTCCATCATCAGTAGTTGGCGGGATAGCGCTTGCAGGCGTTCATGGCAGTTCCCGGCTCTGGCCGTATCTCCCTCTGTCATTGCCGTGAAAAGCCTCTCCAATTCAATATCCACTTCCATTCTGAGCAGCAGCAGTCGGGTCTCTCCCTCATTGGAAAAGTACATATCCTCCATCTCCTGCGCTGACAGCACTGGTCCCTTCTGATAAATAACGCGTTGCTTAAAACCGGTAACCTCGACCAGACGAATGACCTCACCGAACAAAATATTTTCCACCAAAATATGATGGTCCTTAACTCTTTTGACAATGGCATGGCCTCGGGTGCTTCCGATCAGCTTTTCCAACCACTCCGCCAGCTTGGCGTCGCGGATCACATAATCTCCGGCCAACTTGTAGTGCCCTGTACGCAATTGTTGAAAACGAAGCTTCACCAGCTTGCGCCCGGTTCTTACCGACAGCACCAGGTACGACTCATCCTCGCTCCAGTACAGCGAATACCCTTCCGATATCAAATCCTTGATCAGATTATGGATATGCCGACGGCTAAACCGGAGCTCCAGATTGCAATATTCTACCTCGCAGCCCTTGTTCACGGCATTCCCTCCTTTTTCAAGTCCGATTCAAGAAGTCCGGCTACAGCAAGCCTGCGGCTTTCCCGCTTGATCTTCCCTTGCTCTATTTTATACTTCATTTTATGTAAGGGTACTTGGTTATTTGACCTATTTTTATGAGTAACAACGCACAATCCTACTTTTGACTTATGCGCTTGTCCCAAACCCGGCCTAAAGTCGGTCAAGCCTGCTGACGTTATGCTATAATCGGACATATTACGCCACACGAAATGGCTTAACCCAGTTACAGGAGGAAAAGGTATGACGTTCAATGGATTTACAGCAAAGGACTTTGATGTTTTTGAAATACCGGGGCTGGAGCCTCGCATGGAGGTACTGATTGAACAGGTTCGACCCAAACTGGAAGCGATTGGTGCGGAGTTGGCTCCTTTCCTGACGGACTTGTGTGGCGAGCCTATGCACGTTCACGTTGCAAAGCATGCACGGCGCAAAGTGAATCCTCCCAAGGATTCCTGGGTAGCTTGGGCGGCAAACAAGCGTGGATACAAGGCGTTGCCGCATTTTGAGGTAGGGATGTTTTCTTCTCATCTGTTCATCATTTTCGCGATTATTTATGAAAGCCCGAACAAAACCACGTTTGCCCAGGCACTCAAAGCCAATCTGAGCGATGTCCGCACTAGCCTACCGGGTCATTTTTACTGGTCCATGGATCATATGGCCCCGGAAGGTACGGAGCAAAAGCAAATGGACGAGAAGGATTTTCAAACGATCATTGACAAGCTGCAACAGGTTAAAAAAGCCGAGGTCATGTGTGGTATCCGTATTGACCGGGAAGATCCACTCGCCAGCGACGGGGCTGCATTACTACAGGCAGTGCGTTCCACTTTTGAGCGTTTGCTGCCGCTGTACCGAATGGCTTTCCCGAAAGAGTAACCAGCATTGGCCAATCAAGCTACCAATCAGGCTTCAGCCGTCTTTCTGCGCGGATTACGTGCCAAAGCCAGATGACAGCCGAACATGAGCAGCATTACAACTCCGCTGATGATAAATGGAGCTGTGTGTCCTGCGCGGTCCCACAGCACTCCTGAAACGAGCGGACCGATGACCATACCTGAACCTTGGAGTGTCAGAAAAAAGCCCCATATCGTCGCTCGCTCGCTTTCTGGGATCAATTTGGCGAGGAACGTGTTCCATGCAGGCAAAATGAGCGCATAGCCCAAGCCGATGAGGGCTACGGATACAAACACAAGCGGAATGGATCGGACGGCGGAAAAGAAAAACAGCGTAATCCCGGCAAGTAAAAAACCGGCGTGCAGAAAGTATTCTGTTCCGAGCCGATCCACCAGCTTTCCGCAAGGAATAAGCGCCAGCACCGTTACCCCGCCGCCAGCAATTAGAAGTACACTGTACAAATTCGGCGAAATTCCGAGGTCCGTACGGGCGTACAGCGTCAATACCGGGCTGATTAAACCGATAACAAACGATTGTAAAAACAGAGCCGGGTAAATCAATGGGTTTACATTTAGTTTTGTTTTGAGTGTAATGATCGTCTCCTTGATTCCTCCCAGCAGCTTCGGCTTTTGATTTGCAAGACCGTCGGAGGACACCAAAGCGCTCCGTTGCAGCGCCCCGTTGTCGGCAGACTCTTTCCGTCCGGGCAGCATCAGGGAGACCAACAACAGCACAATACTGCATCCTGTCAAAATCATAAACACCCTTCCGTAAGAATGACCATAATGTGCCATAGCGAAATTCATAACAAGCGGCCCCATTCCTGTTCCGCCCATGGACGCAATTTCCAATGTACCCATCGCCGCACCATTGCTGTTATTAGGCCCGGACATTTCAGTCGTTCCAGTCATGGCACAAGGCCAGAGCGGAGAAGTGCCCAGACCGAGTAACAGACAGGCAACTACGAGCCACACTGGCTCTGTCAGCACGCTTAGCATGATCACCGCAACAAGTGTAAACAGCAACGCGGTCGACATCGTTCCCCGGTAGCCGAGCCGTTCAGCTATCCAGCCCGCCGGTGCCCGGAACGCATTGTCACCAAAATACTGGAGCGAAAAGGCCAGACCGATAATTCCGGCTGACAGTCCGAGCGTTTCTCCCATATATACCGGCAGGATAGCTACCAGAAGAGATCCCTTCATAAATTCAACCAGAAATACCAGTACCCATAATTCCGCAAAAAAGGGAGACCATAACTTCCGAGGATTTTTTTCTCTTCCGATTTGTTTCATCTGTCCCACATCCTTTGCCTTCGTTTTTTCGTCATAAAGTCCGGGTTGTCTCCATACTCCTCTCATTCACAAATAAAAGCACCATCAACCGCTTGCATTCCTACTTCAAACTGCTATACTCAATTTTGTTCTATTATCACTTGCCAGGATTGTCGAAATCCTGCACGAAAGGTTGTGACAACACTAATGAATCAAAGCAACACCCCGCTTTTTACTGCTTTGAAAAAGCATGCTCAGAGCAACCCGGTTCAATTTCACATCCCAGGTCATAAAAAGGGAGTGGGCGCAGATTCGGAATTTCGCGAATTTATGGGTGATAATGCCTTTTCCATAGATATGATCAACATCGCTCCATTGGACGATCTGCATCAACCTACGGGTGTCATCGAAGAAGCCCAAAAGCTTGCGGCAGAGGCCTACGGAGCAGATTATACTTACTACAGTGTACAGGGTACAAGTGGAGCTATCATCACTATGATTATGTCCATCTGCTTGCCAGGTGATAAAATTATTGTACCCCGAAATGTACACAAATCTATAATGTCTGCCATTATATTGTCTGGAGCAAAGCCTGTATTCGTATCTCCAGTCAGTGATGAAAATCTTGGTATTCACCACGGGATTACAACCAAGTCCGTACGCCGGGCACTGGAACGCCATCCTGACGCCAAGGGCGTCCTCGTCATCAACCCGACATATTACGGTGTGTGCGCCGATTTGAAAGAAATTGTTGATCTCGCTCACAGCTATAATGTGCCGGTCCTGGTCGATGAGGCCCACGGTGTACTCATTCATTTTCATCCTGATCTGCCGATGTCCGCCATGGAAGCGGGAGCAGATATGTCAGCTACAAGCGTCCATAAGCTAGGCGGTTCCTTGACACAAAGCTCGATTCTGAATGTGAATACCAAAAACGGATACGTCAATCCGCAGCGTGTGCAGACAATCTTCAGTATGCTGACAACGACTTCCACTTCCTATATCCTGCTGGCTTCTCTGGACACATCACGCCGCAATCTGGCTCTCAATGGCTATGAAATAGCGCAACGTGCGCTTGATTTAGCCGAATATTGCCGTGCAGAGGTCAACAAGATTGAAGGATTATATTGCTTTGGCAGTGAAATTCTCGGTACAGAGGCAACCTATAATTATGACGCGACCAAAATCACCATTCATATTCGTCATCTAGGCCTTACTGGGTACGACGTTGAAAATTGGCTGAGAGAAAACTACAATATCGAGGTTGAGCTTAGCGATATGTACAATATCCTCTGTCTGGTGACCCCCGGGGATACGAAAGAGAATATTGAGATTTTATTGAAGGCTCTGCGTGAACTGGCTGCTATTCATTATTCTACAGGTCAGCAGCATGAACTGGATGTAAAAATACAGGATATCCCGCAGCTCTCCCTGATTCCGAGAGACGCTTTTTACGGAGATACGGAAGTGGTACCATTCAAGGAATCTGCTGGACGCATTATTGCAGAATTCATTTATGTATATCCACCGGGTATTCCCATCTTGCTACCGGGCGAGGTCATTTCGCAGGACAATATTGATTATATTGTCGATCATGTGGAAGTAGGCCTGCCTGTAAAAGGACCGGAGGATCGCACCGTGCATCAGGTGAAGGTTATCGTTGAAACAGACGCCATTTCCTAAGCCTCCTGGGCCGTAACAAGCTTGGAAAATCTTATGAGCATCTTAAAAGCTTAACAAAAAAAGCCCCCGTTTGGGGGCCTCTTCATTAGCTTACAAAGTTGTAACAGCCAATAGATCCAATGCTATTCGTATTGGGCAACCAGCTCGCTGTATGCCTCTTCTACACGTTTCCATTCATCTTCGTCCTCGATATTGTAAAGCACCATTTCTTCGTTTTCTTCTTCCATACGAAGAATAATGCCGTCTGCTTCAGGATTGCCGCGCTCCAGCAGGAGAGCGTAAACGTGATTTTCTACGTCAAAGGTCTCTACCAGCACCATTTCTACATCTTTGCCATTTTCATCAGTTAGCGTAAGAACCATTTCTTCATGTTCGTGGTCATGATCGTGGTTGCAGGCTTCACCGTGTTCATGTTTGTGATCACTCATGGAAATACCTACCTTCAAATTGTTTTATTTTCCCCCGTATCGTAACATGATCAAGGGTGCAGGTCAATTTGTGGTGTGCCTAATTTATCGCTGTAATGACTTTTTCGGACACCAGTGTATAACTGCCGTCTTTGCTCTCTTTAATGTAGAAACCGACCCGATAATTCCCTGCTGTTTTGAAATCATACGTAAAGTCGTTTGTACGAAACCAAAAGTTATCCTTTTGTGCTCCGCTGATATCCTGGGACTGAATATCCTTTACGTTGCCCGAAGGGTCGGTGATCGCCACCTTCACTCCGGAGATATCCGTTTTCAAGGTATCAATTTGACTGAATACATTGAACTTCACTTTATTGCCTTTATTCACGTTACCAAACACAGTATCCCCCTTGAACAGGAACATATGCACGTTCGGTTGGTCGAAAACAACCTTTCCACCGGACGGATCAAAACTCACAATCCCGTTAAAATCCCGAATGGGCACATACGTCTTGCCGTCAATGACAACCGCGCCATCCTTCGACACCTCTCCGTTAATAATCAGCTTCACTTGGTCCTTGACGGATTCTGCCGAAATAACGGTCCCTCCCATTATCGAAAAGGCCATCACTAGGGCCATAACTTTTCTCCACTTCATCGCTAGATATCCCTCCATCATCATCTGTTAAATAACTTCTGTCTTACATTTATACCTAGCTCAGTTCCACAAGTTGCGCTGTGCATCACAAATTGTCCAAAGTTTTTGATATGGCGTAAAATCTTTAATTTCTAACAGCATCGATGGTAAGATACGACTGTAGAGAATTTATAAACATTTAGCCTGGAGGGTGAAATACGAATGAGCCTGACCATACAAATGCTAGGCACAGGCAGTGCCTTTGCCAAAAACTATTACAACAATAACGCACTGCTGGATAGTGGAGAAGGCAAGCTGCTAATCGACTGTGGAACAACCGCTTCGCTGGCTCTGCACCAAATGGGTGTCCCATTGCCCGAAATTGACGCCATTCTGATCACCCACATTCACGCCGATCATGTCGGAGGTCTGGAAGAGTTTGGATTTCAAATGAATATCCTACATGGTCACAAACCTGTGCTTTGTATCGCAGAACCGCTAATTCATCCATTATGGGAAAATACGCTCAAGGGGGGCATGTCACAGCAAGGAATGATTGGCAAGCTGGAGGATGTGTTTGAGGTAAACGTTCTGACGCCTGGTGAATCCACCAGCTTAATATCTGGCATCGAAGTTGAGCTCATTCCTACCCGTCATATCCCCGGTAAAGACAGCTACTCCCTGTTCATTAATGACCGTCTTTTTTATAGTGCGGATATGATCTTTGATCCTGGCCTGCTGAATCAACTGGTACACGAGCGGGGCTGTCGCAGCATTTTGCATGAGGTTCAATTACAGGGTGCAGGAGAAGTCCATACGACGTTGGACGAGCTACTCAGCTTGCCAATCCTGCTTCAAGAGCGGATTCGTCTCATGCACTATAGTGACGA
Source organism: Paenibacillus maysiensis (assembly GCF_000520815.1). Classification (GTDB taxonomy): domain Bacteria; phylum Bacillota; class Bacilli; order Paenibacillales; family Paenibacillaceae; genus Paenibacillus; species Paenibacillus maysiensis. The sequence goes on from NZ_ASRY01000201.1 coordinate 88,534, forward strand.
CATGGAGCAATTCAGGGAAAAGGCTGGAGTCATGTCCTTTCTGGAGCAGCAGCGCGTATACAACATTGTGGAGTTGGAACGCACGGAGCAAAAATAATACTGGATACAAAGTGAAATAACAAAAAGCCGCCGGGTTTCCAACTGGAAAAAGAGCCCGGCGACTTTGGCATATACTTGCGTGCAGTTATGTGCTTAGCGTAGATGCTTGAAATAAACGTCAGAACAACGGCAACTGATCCAAATTATTCGTAGGATCTCCATCGGCATCTCCGCGAATCCGCTTGCTTCCATCCTTGGCTTTGAATACATTGACCCCGGCAATCGAGCCTGCTTCAATTTCATTCAGAGCCTGACTGTAATCCAAAACCCGTCCGGTAGACGTCTGAAATGACATCAGATCACCATCACCGTTTTTACGTACTGCCGTAATTTGTTCCCGTTCTGCATTAGCCATGCTGCATCGCTCCTTATCCATAGTATAGTAGAGGAACTTTTACTAGCGTGCACCCTATGCAGAATTATATGCATCTTTGTACTGCCACCTACAGCTTTTTGCGCATACGCACATGTGGAATCCCGGCATCGTCAAAAGGTTCTTCCGAAATCGTCTCGTAACCGAGCTTCTCGTAAAATTTTTCAGCTTGACATTGAGCATCCAGCAGCGAATGCCGTAGCCCCAGCTCACGCGCACGTTCCTCCAGAGCCAGCAGTAATATACGTCCGTAACCCCCTGAACGATGCTCCTTGAGAACCGCAATACGTTGCATTTTAGCTGTATCTTCCTCATAGTAGGTCAAGCGTCCCGTTGCCACCATCTTACCATGATCAGAGATCAGCAAATGATGTACAGTATCCCCCAGCTTGTCATAATGGTCGATTTCTAGATCGAGAGGAACCTTTTGCTCTTCGACAAACACTTTGGTACGGATCAATATTGCCTCCCGTAGCTGCTCCTCTGTTGTTACACTTATAATTTCTGCGGCCATCATCCGCTCCCCCTTATCATTGCTTCATTTTGAAAACTCACTAAATTTGAATTATATATAAAAATGGTAATGAAGTACAATCTAATTTCTATTTTTCTACTTTACATTTATCGTTAATACATGATATTATCTAATAACCGAAGGACGGTAGCTCAGCGGGAGAGCATTATCTTGACAGGGTAAGGGTCATGGGTTCGATCCCCATCCGTCCTATACGTCAAAAGCCTTGATACTCAAGGCTTTTTTTGTTTATTTAGAGATGAATTGGGTGCTATAAGAAGAGCAAAACAGATTACCTATACATATTGAGTCAATTGTTTAACGATTCTTCGTTAATCATACTTAGAAGATAAAAAGCCGACCAGAAAATAGGGTCGGCTTTTCTGTATGCTCAGCTTAATATACACAGAAACCTTAGATTACGATATAAACAGCTCCGCTCTCATTGTCAATCTCCGTGGGGTAAGCGGTCACACATCCAGTATCCGGCTCTAGCGCCCTTCCGGTGGATAGGTCGATTTTCCAGTCATGGAGCGGACAATGGACTGCTGATCCACATATCATTCCTTCAGATAACCGTCCCCCCTTATGCGGGCAACGGTTCTCAAGCGCACGCACGCTGCCGTCGCTCAGGCGGAATACGGCTATCTCTGTATTATGAATGCGAACTGTCCTTGCTCCACGTCGGTCAATTTCGTTCAGATCGGCTATCCTGATTCTGCTGGTTGTGGTATTGGTCTCCATTGTAATCAGCCCCCTATTCCGTTACTGGCTTAAGTTCTGGCAGCCGCACAAAATTCTTGCGTAGCTCTTCGTCATGAATGATTTCGTGCCACGGATCAGTCGTCGTGCTTAGCGTTTCCTCAATTCTGCTCACCAGTTGCTGTCTCGTCTCCTCATTTGCAAGTGCCTGCTTGATGGATTCCAACCCGACTCGTTCCACCCAGTGGGCTGTGCGCTCGTTCCAATTCGCCTGCTCACGATAATATTGCAAGTAAGCACCGGTCCATTCCATCACTTCATCCTCCGTTTTAACGGTACAAAGTAGTTCAGCCGCCCGTACCTTAATACCGCCGTTACCCCCGACGTAGATCCCCCAGCCACCGTCAATAGCGACAACGCCCAAATCCTTGATCGTCGCTTCGGCGCAGTTCCGCGGACAACCAGACACAGCCAGTTTAACTTTAGATGGCGCATTCAGACGTTCAAATGCCTTTTCCAACCGGATGCCCATGCCCATAGCGTCCTGAGTGCCGAAGCGGCAAAAGGTGTTACCGACGCATGTCTTAACCGTTCGCAGCGTCTTCCCGTAGGCATGCCCAGACGGCATATCCAACTCGGACCAGATACCCGGCAAATCCTCCTTTTTCACACCGAGCAGGTCAAGACGTTGTCCGCCCGTAAATTTCACCAGAGGCACATTGTATTTCTCCGCGACAGCAGCAATTTTCTTCAAGTCCGCAGGTGAAGTAACTCCTCCGTAAATACGGGGTACGACGGAATATGTGCCGTCTTTCTGGATATTGGCATGGTACCGTTCATTCGTGAATCTGGATTCCTTCTCATCTGCGTATTCCATCGGCCACAGCATACCAAGATAATAATTGAGGGCCGGGCGGCATTTGGTGCAGCCTTCAGGTTCGTTCCATCCCAGCACATTCATAACTTCTTTGACGCTCTTCAATCCCATTTTCCGAATACCGTCAATGATCGCTTCCCGATCAAGCGTTGTACAGCCACAGATACCCTCTTTAATCGCTTCCCCGGTTTCTGCACCTGCGTACAGCTGTAACAGCCCCTCCACTAATGGCTTG
>NZ_ASRY01000202.1 GCF_000520815.1 Paenibacillus maysiensis
TGTTGTTCCTCCTTACTTCCCCATGAAGCCAGACCCATAATGATGTAGCCCTCTTTTACAAAATTCGGGTTATCCAAGATATAAGTCACACGCTTGCATATCCCAGAGCCTGTCCATTCGTTTTTTACTGGGTCCCATTCCAGAAGTACAAGCATATCTCCGACCTGATAATCCCGATCATTCAGCCGTACCTCAAATGTCTTTGTTCCGTCCCAAACAGCTTGGAAGTATTCAGGCCATAACTTCAACTCATGCTTTTTCATATATATCCTCCCTTGGTATCATTCCGTTCACTCGCACGATATGATCGGGTGCCGTGTGACCTACACCCTGTATAGGCTTAATCCTGACTGGATAATGTCATATAAGCAGCCTCTGCCCTCTTGCGAGGTGCGGCAGTGAGCAGTTTCGATGTCTGCACAGGCCCTCCACCCCAGCCCGGCTCGATATTCCACACTAATTCCGCTAAATTGTACACATATTCACTTGCATCCGCTTCTATTGCCTTTGCCTGTACCTCCAGAGAGGCGGCAGGATCGGATGATGG